>NZ_JBFUIU010000076.1:0-30641 GCF_056401695.1 Variovorax sp. P4_D9 | reverse complement strand
TCCTTCAGGTCCCTGTGGGCGGGCTCGGCCGGCAGCTTTGCGGCAACGAGATCAGGAAAGTGGATGTCTCTTCAGGGCCCTCAAGAGCCTTTCACGGTTCAAAGCTGAAAAGCTGCTCTGCGACTCAGAGCAGCCATCGGACAATCAAGCAATCCGCGAATGCTTGCGGCCCCTCGCCTACGTTCGCTGCCGCCATCGCTCCGACGCCAACTCCTGAGACAGCCACGTCACGAGCGCCGAAACGCGGGCCACGCCTTGCCGTCGTTTCGGCACATGGGCCCGGAACCAGGTCTCCTGCAGCGCAAAGGAAGGCAGCACCCGCTGCAGCGAACCATCGTCGAGCGCCTGCTGCGCCACGTAGGCCGGCAGTGCGGCGATGCCGAGACCTGCCCGGGCGGCGCCCAGCAGCGTGCGGTTGTCGTCGGCCAGAAGACGCGGTCGCAGGTCCACCGCGATCGCGCCGCGGTTGCTCTGAAACTGCCAGCTCGAGCCCGAAGGCTTGAAGCATAGGCAGCTGTGGTCGACCAACTCGCGCGGATGCGCCGGTGAACCGTGGGCGGCCAGATATGCGGGTGCGGCGCAGACCACGGCGTCGACAGGGCACAGCGGGATGTCGACGACGCCCTCGTAGCTCGCCGCGCGCCCGCTGATCGCGACGTCGAAGCCCTGCTCTGCGGGGTTGGTCGACAGGTCGACCAACGCGAGTTCGAGCGTGATGCCGTCGTGAGTGCGCAAAAAGCGGCACAACGCCTCGCCGAGGAACAGCATCGTGAGCGTGGTCGGCGCCATCACGCGCAGGTGGCCCTCGAGCTTGCTCTCGTCGGTCGACACGCTCTCGAGCAACTCGTCGAAGCTGTGGACCAGCGCCCCGGCGCGCGACTGGAACTTCTCGCCCGCCTCGGTGAGCCGGACCGCACGGGTCGTGCGCTCGAACAGTCGCGTGCCCAGGTGCTTCTCCAACTGCCCGATGCGCTTCGCGACCACCGATGGCACGACGCCGAGCTGACGCGCCGCCTCGGTGAAGCCGCCGTAGCGGGCCACCAGCGCAAAGGTCTTCACATGCAGATAGGTGTCCATATTCGTTCCAAATATCGTTGACTGATACTCTTAAATTGCTTCAATTGTGCTTGATCTTCATCAATAAAATTGCGAAAACGAGCCGGAAAGAGCTTCGACAACCCTCACCGGAGACACGACATGATGAAATCCTTCCCCGGCCTGCTGGCCGCCGCAGGCGCGACGCTCGGCCTCTTGGGCTCCGTTCAGGCCCAGGGCCAGAGCTACCCGACCAAGCCGATCAAGATCGTCACGCCCTTTCCGGCGGGCCAAGGCCCTGACGTGCTGCTGCGCATCCTGGCCGACAAGATGGGCATGACGCTGGGCCAGCCGGTCATCGTCGACAACCGGCCCGGCGCCAGCGGCTTCATTGCCTTCGATGCCGTGAAGCGGGCCGCACCGGATGGCTACACCCTGGGCCAGATCGACAGCTTCCAGGTCGGCACACAGCCGCACCTCTTCACCAAGCTCCCCTACAACGTCCTGAAGGACTTCGATCCCATCACGCCGCTGGTTCGCAACAGCTTCTTTGTTGCAGTGCCCGCCAACTCGAAGTGGACCACGATGAGCGACCTGATCGCCGCTGCGAAGGCCAAGCCGGGCGCCGTGTCGTATGGATCGTGGAATGTCGCGAGTCCCGCGCATCTGGGCGGCCTGCTGCTCGAGTCGACCACGGGCACCAAGATGACGCACATCCCGTTCAAGGAAACGTCGCAGCTCTACCAGTCGGTCGCCAATGGCGAAGTCGACTGGGCGATCGGCAGCGCCGCCTCCGCGGGCTCGTTGCAGCAAGCCGGCAAGCTGCGCTTCATTGCGGTCGCTGCACCGAAGCGAACCGCAGGTTTTGCCGACGTGCCAACGGCGAAGGAAGCGGGCGCGCCGGCCGGTTGGGAAGTCAGTGGATGGAACGGGCTGCTGGCGCCAAAGGGCACGCCTCAGGACGTGATCCTCAAGATCAACGAAGCGGTCATCAAGGCGCTCAACGAACCCGATGTGCGCGCAAAGCTGGCCACCTTCACCTACGAGCCCTACACGATGAAGCCCACCGAGATGACCCGGCTCATGGGAGACGAGATCGCCAAGTGGGGTCCGACCATCAAGGAAGCGAGCATCAAGCTCGATTGAGCCGGCGCTCGCTCGCCCGTATAGGAAGCAATCCATGGCACGCAAACACATCGATGTCGAAGTCTCGGGTGTGCGGCAGCTGACGCCGCGCGTTCGCGAGTTCCGCCTGCGCACGCTCGACGGCGCGCCGCTGCCGGCCTACGGACCCGGTGCGCACGTCGAGGTCCATACCGGCAACGAACAGACCGGCCTGATCGTGCGCCACTACTCGCTGATCGGCGGCGACGTGGAGGCGGACGATGCCCGCAACACCTGCCGCATCGCGGTGCAGCGCGAGGACCGCGGCGGCGGCTCAGCCTACATTCACGCGAACTTCGAGGTCGGCACACGACTGCGTATCTCGGCGCCCGCGAACAACTTTCCTTTGGATCGACGCGACCATCACAGCCTGCTGATCGCAGGCGGCATCGGCATCACGCCCATCTTCTCGATGGTTCGCGGCCTGGCTCGGCGCAGGCGCGAATTCACGGTGGTCTATGCCGGGCGAGAGCCGGAATTCATGGCGTACCGCGAGGCGATGGTTGCGCTGGCGGGGCCACGCGTCCACCTGCACCTCAGCGGTGGTCAGGACACGGGCAAGCTCGATCTGAACGCGCTGATCGCGGCGCAGCCGGCCGGCACGACCGCCTATGTCTGCGGTCCCGCGTCGATGGTGGAGGCAACCCATGCAGCCGGCCGTGCCGCGGGCTGGGAGGCGGAACGCATCCGCAGCGAACTCTTCGGCGCCGGCCCGCAGGGCGATGAAGTGGCTTTCGACGTCGAGCTCAAGCGCTCGGGCCGCGTGGTCCGGGTCGGCAAGGACGTGAGCATCCTCGACGCGCTGATGGCTGCCAAGGTCGACGTGCTGTGGGATTGCCGGCGTGGCGAATGCGGTCTCTGCCCGCAGAGCGTGCTGAAGGCGGACGGCCCGATCCAGCACCGCGACCAGTACCTGTCGCACGAGGAGCGCGAGGCCGCCGACACCCTGTGCATCTGCGTTTCGCGCATCCGCGGCGAGCGTCTGGTGCTCGACCTCTGATCCATCGGAAAGGACCCCCATCATGGAAAAAGTTCTGGAACACATCGTCGAGCAGGTGATCCTGCATCCGCGCGCACCGCTGGCCGAGCCCGCCTTCGAGGCTGGCGGCTTCGCCGACCACAACACGCCGCTGATCCGCAACTGCTGGTACGTCGCCGCGCTGAGCAGCGAGGTCTCGCGCGAACTCACGAGCCGGCGCCTGCTCGGCATCGACGTGGCGCTGTACCGCACGCTGGCCGGCGAGCCGGTCGCGGTGCGCAACCGCTGCCCGCACCGTTCCTTCCCACTCGCGAAGGGCCGGTTGGAGGGCGACACGCTGATCTGCGGTTACCACGGCATGCAGTTCGACCCCTCGGGGCGCTGCGTCAACATGCCCTCGATGCCCAACGTGCCGACGAACGCGCAGGTCCGCAGCTTCGACGTCGTCGAGCGTGCACCGCTGATCTGGATCTGGATGGGCGACCCTGACCAGGCCGACGAAGCGCTGATTCCCGATACGCACTGGCTGAACGACCCGGGCTGGAAGAGCGTCAGCGGCCAGTTTCACCTGAAATCCGACTACGTGTCGATGCACGAGAACTTGCTTGATCAGACGCATTTCCCCTTCCTGCATCCCGGTGCCATCGGGACACCCGAATACGCGCGCTCCAAGCTCAAGATCCGGCGCGACGGCGAGGTCGTCATCATCGACCGCCTGCTCAAAAATTCGCCGCCGCCGGGCGTCTATGCGGTTCCCACCGGCCTCACCGGCAAGCCGGTCGATCGCTATTCCGAGGCGCGCTTCCAATCGCCGGCGCTGCACACCGCCTTCGCGAAGATCGTCGACCCCACGCCGCCGCCCGGCGCCATCGCCGAGTACCGCTTCAACATCACGCACATCTTCACACCCGAGACCAACGGCAGCATCCACTACTGGTGGTTCAACTCACGCAACTTCGACCTGGAGAACAAGGCCTCGGACGATTACCTGCACGCGGCCTCTGCCAAGGCCTACCTCGAGGACGTCGACGCGCTCGAATGGATCCTCGACGTGGTGCAGAAGGACACCGAGCAGCAGTTCGACCTCAACTTCGCGCCCGACAAACCAGGCCTGCTGATGCGTCGCGCGCTCTACGACCGCGCCGCGGCCGAAGCCGGCTACGTCCTCTGACCGGTCGCATTCAAGGAACGCAGCAATGGCCAGAATCATTGGGTGCATCGGCACCTCGCACGTGCCGACCATCGGCGTGGCCTACGACAAGGGCAAGCAGCAGGATCCGGCTTGGAAGCCGCTGTTCGACGGCTACTTGCCGGTGGCTGACTGGCTGGCCAAGCAGAAGGTGGACGCGCTGGTCATGATCTACAACGACCATTGCACCAGCCTCTTCTTCGATCTCTACCCCACGTTCGCGCTCGGCGTCGGCGTCGAGTTCCAGGTGRCCGATGAGGGTGCCGGCCTGCGCGACCTGCCGCCGATCCGGGGCGACGTCGAACTTCAGGCCCACGTCGCGGAGTCGTTGGTCAACGACGAATTCGACATCGCGATCTTCCAGGACAAGCCGATCGATCACGGCTGTGCGTCGCCGCTGCCCCTTCTGTGGCCTCACAAGCCCGACTGGCCCGGCACCGTGGTGCCGATCGCGGTCAACGTGCTGCAGTTCCCGCTGCCGACGCCGCGCCGCTGCTGGCGGCTGGGCCAGGCCATCCGCCGCGCGATCGAGTCCTATCCGAAGGATCTGCGCGTGGTGGTGGTCGGCACCGGCGGRCTCTCCCACCAGGTGCATGGCGAGCGCACGGGCTTCAACAACGAGGAATGGGACGCGCGCTTCCTCGAACTGCTCGAGCACGATCCGGAGCAGCTCACGCGCATGACGCACGCCGACTTCATCCGGCTCGGCGGCGCCGAAAGCGTGGAGCAGATCATGTGGCTTGCGATGCGCGGCGCCATGAGCCCGCGCGTGCGCAAGCTCCACCAGAACTACTACCTGGCAACCACCACCGCGATGACGGTCGCGCTGTTCGAGGACCTGCCCGAAGGAGCCGCCGCATGAACCCCCAGCTCAAAGGCGTCGAGGCGATCGCCGGCACTTACGTGTTCGACCTGCGCGTGAGCCATCGCGCACTGAAGCTCAACCGCTTCTTCTGGCAGATGATCGGCAAGCCCTGGCGTGAGCGTTTCGAGGCTGATCCCGAGCAACTGATGACCGAGGCCGGCCTGAGCGAAGAGGAGAAGCGATTGGTGCGTACCCGCGACTGGATCGGCCTGATCCGCCATGGCGCCAACTTCTTCGTGCTCGAAAAGTTTGCGCGCGTGGCGAAAACGACCAACCTCGAGGTCTACGCATCGATGCGCGGCGAGAGCTTCGAGGACTTCATGAAGACTCGCCGGGTGCCCGACGCGCGATAAGACGACGCGGCCCCGATGCCACCCACGACGACCAAGGAGACTGACTTGACTCAACCGACTGCAGTGGACGTCAAGGCGTTCATCAACGAGCGACCCATGTCCGCAGCCCAGTGGCTGCTGCTGGCCCTGTGCTTCCTGATCGTTGCCGCCGACGGCATCGACGTGGCGATCATGGGCTTCATCGCCCCCGCGATCGTGCAGGAGTGGGGCATCTCCCGCGCGAGCTTCGGCCTGGTGATGAGCGCCGCGCCCTTCGGCCTCGTGCTGGGCGCGCTGGTGGCGGGCCCGTCGTCCGACCGCTTCGGGCGCAAGAAGGTGCTGATCGCGTCGGTGCTACTGTTCGGTGCCTTCACGCTGGTGACAGCCTTCACGCGCGACCCGATGGAGATGGCGATCCTGCGGCTGTTGACGGGGCTCGGCCTCGGTGCCGCGATGCCCAACACCACCACGCTGCTGTCCGAGTACGCGCCCGAGAAGCGCCGCTCGCTGCTGATCACGATCATGTTCACAGGCTTCGGCGTCGGCTCGGCCGCGGTGGGCTTCGCGGCCGCATACCTCATCCCCGCGCATGGCTGGCGCTCGGTGCTGCTCATGGGTGGCCTGCTGCCGTTGCTGCTGGTGCCCTTCCTGTTGCTGTACCTGCCCGAGTCGGCGCGCTTCATGGTCGTGCGCAGCCGCAAGCCCGAGGACATCGCAGCGACACTGGGCCGGGTCTGCCGCGCCACCTTCGCGGCCGGCACCACCTTCTTCGCGCCCGAGCCGCCTGTGACGACCAAGCGGCCGATCGGCGTGCTGTTCTCGCCGGGCTACGGCCTTATGACGGCCTCGCTGTGGGTCACCTACTTCATGGGMCTGCTGGTCATCTACCTGATCACCGGTTGGCTGCCCACGCTGATCAAGGATGCCGGCCTGCCGATCTCGACCGCTGCCAACATCACGGCGATGTTCCAGACCGGTGGCACGGTCGGCGCGATCCTGGCGGGCTGGGCCATGGACCGCATGCGGCCGACCTGGGTCATCGCGGGTTCCTACCTCGGCGGTGCGCTCTGCGTGATCGGCGTCGGCGCCACTGGCGCACTCTCGGGCTCGCTGTTCCTGTGGGTGCTCGCCGCCGGCTTCTTCATGAACGGCGCGCAGACCGGCCTCAACGCCTTCGCGCCGAATTGCTATCCTACTGTGGCCCGTGCCACCGGCGTGAGCTGGATGCTGGGCATGGGTCGCTTCGGCAGCATCCTGGGCTCGGCGGTAGGCGGCGTRCTGGTCGGGCTCGGATGGGGCTTCGGCGCGATCGTCTCTGCGCTGGCCGTTCCGGCGGCGATCGCGGGGCTGGCCATCTTGATGAGCCGACGCAGTGGGCAGGTTTTGCCTGCCCAAGCTGTAGGCGTTGCGCATTAGAGATTCTGCGGCGCCGACGGTCTGCATCCGAGGGAAAGCGGTCAGCTGCGGTCGAACACCGAGCGCCTGCTCTTGGCCGACATCGCCAACGCGTTGAGGTTCGGGCTATCGACTGAGCACTCAAGTGCCGGATGTTTCCTGACTACCGCCCCGAGTCGGCTATCCAGAGTCTGAAGCGGTCATTCAGCCGTCATTCCCGAGGGACCGCTCCTGGCCGCCTTCTGCCGGTCGCACTGCTCCTAGGTTTGCTGGTCCCGCGCACTCCCGCGCCTCCGCGATGCTCTCGCTACTGGACTATTGTTAGTGTGGGATCAATCCTCCCCCTCCCCTCTTCGGCCGGCATGGGAAGCGGGGGAGGCGGCGCGAAGTCCGCTTGCACTCGGTCGATGTTCGGGATACCCCGATAGCGCAGCACGCGGTACCCAGCAGCCTTGAGTTGCGCATCGCGCTTCTCGTCTCGGGCCTTCTTGCCGTCATGGCTGCCATCATCCAGTTCGACGATCGCGACGACTTTGAACGACTTCTCGCAGATCACAAAGTCTGCCCGCTTCCTGTCGAAGGTATTGCGAACTGCCCTAGACCTGGCTGAAAGCAAGGCACCGAACGAGACCTGAGAAAGGACGATGAGATCCGGCAAGGCCCCTCGCAGCCGAAAGTACATCGCTTGCTCGTTTCTAGTCAGCGGCCACGTAGCGTGCGCGATCTCCTGGGAACCTTTGCCTCGCTGCAAGAGCCTGGCGATGACCATCAATGCCAAGAAGCCAAGCGCTACGGCAGTCAGGAAAGACATGGACCCCTTCATCCTCGCTCCATTTGTTTTGTTGCGGAGGGAGTATGCGGTGCGTGCTCGGGTAGGCGCCGCAGCCGAGCACAGGCTGTTTGCGCATTTATTGACCTGTTTGCCCATTAAATTGTCTGTTTGCGCATTTAATGACCTAGAACACGATCGGCACGGGCACCATGTCGTTGATGGTGATCCGACCCTTGACGATGTCGCCCGGGCCGTCGAAGAGAGCCACGACAACCGAGTTGACCCACTTGGTGCGGAACTTCGGTGCCACGAAGAGCATCGTCCGCGCAGGTGGGTGCTGAAAGGTCAGCTCGAGGGCCGAAGCCAGCCAGCGTGCGCTGACCGGAGGCTGCATGCCCCGCTCCGACTTGATGATCAGACACGCGGCGTCGCCGCGCTCCATCGTTGCGAAGTCCGTGATGACAAGGTTGTCCTTCGCGCGCGGCTTGTGCGACGAATCGGGAAACCACGATGCTTGCGGGCTGTTCATTTCTTCTTCCTGGTTGACATCCTCCCCGCCCTTGAAGGACAAGGATTCCTGCTCAGGCGGACTGCGCTTTACGCACAAGCCACCCTTTCGGAGGGTTCCTGCTTCGCAGGGTCTGCGTGCTTTGTCCTTGCGGACGCCGCGCGTCTGACCACCCCTCCACAGGCATAGGATCTCGGGCTTGCGCCGTCCAGGACGCGTGCCCCGCGGCCAGATTGTTCTTTGCGGCGTTGACGTCCGCATGGCCGCAAGCCACGCATGCGAAGAACGCTTGCGTCTTTCTGTTTTCAATAGCCTCGTGTCAATAGCCTCGTGTCCGCACATGCGGCACATGCGGCACATGCGGCACATGCGGCTGGTGTAGGCCGGATTCACGGCCAGCACCTGGCCTCCGACGACAGCCAGCTTGTACTCGAGCTCGCGTCTGAACTCGCCCCAGGCGGCATCCTGGATGCCGCGATTGAGGCCTGCCTTCTGGCGGACCTTCCTGCCTGGCCTGTCCGCGCTACCGCGCGCCGAGGCGCTCATCGCCGCAACGCGCAGGTCCTCGATCGCGATCACCGGATGCTGCGCCGCCAATCCAGTTGTGAGCTTGTCCAGCCAGTCGTTGCGCTGCTGCGCGATGCGCCTGTGCAGCGCGCGCAGCTTCACGACCGCCTTATTGCGAATGCACGAGCCCTTGACCTTGCGGCTGACGCTGCGCTGGTAGCGCCGCAGGCGCCGTTGCTGTGCGGCCAGCGCCGCGAGCGGCTCGATGAGTCGCCCATCCGAAAGGCCCGCGAAGTTGGCGACTCCCAGATCGATGCCGAGCGTAGGCGCGACGCCGGCCGCCGACAGCACGCCGGGCTGAAGCGTCTGGATCGCCACATACCAGCGGTCCCCCTCGCGGCTGACGCTGGCATTGCGCAGATCGTCCACGACCTGCCGGCTCATGCGCATGCGCACCCAGCCGAGCTTCGGAAGCTGGAGGCGTCCATTCGCCGCGTCCAGCTTGAATTGCTTTCGGTCCGGAAAGCGAATACCAGGCTCTTCGCCGCGCTTCTTGAAGCGCGGGTAGCCTGACTTTCTGCCAGCCTTCACGTTCGCGAAGAAGGTCTGGAACGCCGCGTCCAGGCGCGTCAAGACCTGCTGCTGGGGATGTACGGGGCCTTCGGCCGGCCACCGCGTATCCGACGCTGCGCGCCAGGTCGTGAGCCACTTCGCCATGGCCACGTAGTTCGCGTAGGGCTCGCCACGCTCACGGCGAGCGCCCTGCTCGGCCAGCGCATGATTCCAGACCCAGCGCATCATGCCCGCCGCGTAGCGGAGCAATTGCTTCTTCTGCGTCGGACGCGGGCGAAGCTGGAATCGGAAGGCGCGGAAGGACGAATCGTCGGGCATCTGCGAACAGTATGCGGAAGGCCAGGCGCTACTCGCAAGGACGTCCACAAGATTCAACGCTTTCCTGCCCACTGAAGTGCGAGGTTTGACCCGCATGATCAACGATTGACGGCGCGCTTGTTGGCGGCGACGAGCTGCGGCATCATTTCTGATCGGATGGCGGCCTGGGCGGTATTCGAGTCGATGACCGATGCGACGATCTGGCGGTCCAGTGCGATGCTCTGGAGCCATGCGTTCATGGCCTGCATCCGCACGTTCTCACGCGCCAGGTCGGTGTCGGACATGCCGAGCAGGCGGAGCTGCCAGTCGGGGTTCATGTAGCGGCGCTGCGTTYCCAGCGCGAGCAGCTCGGCCATCGAGATCCCTTTGCTGGACCAGTTCGGTGCGTTGCTTTGCAGATAGCCCCGGACGAATGCAGCGTCGTCCGACTTGAGCATCTGCTGCAGCATCGGGATTAGCTCAGGCTTGGCCGCGAGCAGATTCGCTTGGGCCTCCTGCGGATACTTCGCCACGCTCATGCGAGCAGCGAACACATTCTCCAAGGCCATGAACTGGCGGCCAGCATCGCTGTTGCGCTGGGCCTTCGTCAGATCTTGCAGTTGCACAGGCTGGTCGAGATTGCGCATCAGCGCGCGCAGCGCCGTTCCGTCGGTGCCAGCCAAGTCGACGGTCAGGCGCTGCTTGAAGCTGTTGCCGTCGGAACCCGTCTGCGGGCCATCGAACAGGGTTGAGGCGCGAATATCGGCGTCCGGATAGCCAGCGGTGTTCGAGGCCGAGAAGCCGGAGTTGGCGCAGGAGTCGGCCCGCATCCCATCCTTGGCGAACGTGGCGCACGCAGCCTTCGCGGACTTCGCAGCCTCGACCTCGGGCAGCCCGGCTGGCGCACGCTTCTCGGCGACGTCGAGCACCTCATTCATGCCTCCAGAGCCACCCGGCGCAGGTTTGAGCCCTCCGCCCCCTCCTCCTCCGCCGGTGGCTGACACCCCGTTCCGACTCGCCGCCGTCACTGATCTTGTCCGTGAGAGTCTGGGTCTGATCTGACAAACCCTGCGAAATGGCCTGGGTGATCGTCTGGGTCGCCTGGTTCACGGTGCCGATCAGAAGGCCGTCGGTGACCGGAATCTGCGCGTGCGCTGCGCCGGCGAAGGCGAAGGCGAACACCGCCAGCATCAGGGCAAAGCGAAGACGGATGAGATTGAGAAGTTGCATGTTCGGTGCGATGCTGCTCGTGTGGTGCTCAGCACTTGCCGCTGATCGTGCAGGCGAGCTGGTCCCAGATGGAGCCCGTCGCCGCATTGGCGGATTGGCTCACGCCTGAAGTAACTCCGCTCGCAAGACTGCCCGTCGCAGAGCCGACAACGCTGCTTCCGATGTTTCCGATCGTGCCGCCGCCCAGGCCGCTGTTGACGCCGCTGTTCAGACCATAGAGGTTCTGGTTCACGCCGCTGTTGATCTGGCCCGTGACATGGCTCGTCGCCTGATTGAGCGCCGAACAGGCGGCGCTGGTGAGCTGGCTTGCAGCCGAGCTCGCCATCTGATCCAGGATGCCCGACGAGCCGCCCGAATGGGCCATCTGCGGGATGGCCCGCGCAATGGCGCCGTTGACCGTGCTTTGACAATTGGCTGCCTGCGAGATTGCGCTCGAAAGGTTCGTGTTGGCCTGGTTCTGACGCTGGATCGCGCGATCCAGCGCGGCCTGGCTCGCCGAGGAAGCCTGACCGCAGTAGTCGACCGCGGCCTGAGCAATGCCGAGGTTACCGAGCGCTAGGCACAGAACCAGGATCAGGTTCCTGGCTTTCGGAAATGCCTTCGATCCGTTCCGACGGCTTTCGATTGATGAATTGCTGCGCATAGTTTTCGACTTCTTGGAAGAGGCTCAGCGCTTGGCGCTGCGCGAAGGTGAGGCGGTCCTCTCCACCCGGCACGAGGGTCTGCGACTGGAGAACGGCGACGATGAGGTCGGTGCAACGGCCAAGGCTGCCCTGCAACCAGGCGGTGCGCAGATCGAGCTTCAGGCCCGCATGGTTCTCGCTCGCCTGCAGGTGATCGACAACCTCGGCGACGCACTGCGCGCCACGAACCGGAGGGACGCCAAGCACGCTCAGGCGGCCGATGGCGGCCGTTACCGAAACGTAGAGGCGAGCCTGGGCGGTCTCGACCGTATCGGCGACGGCGTACCCGTCGAAGCCCACTCGCCCTGCGATCGCTTCGGCGTCCTGGGCGATCGCGCCCAGCTGCAGCGCCAGCGATTCGTTGAAGCCCTTGATCTTGCCCGCACTCATGCCGCCTTCCCAGGCCATGCAGAGCGTGTTTGCGGCCGCATCGGTCGCTTGCGCGCGAAGCCAGTCGGGAATCGAGCCGCTCAGGACGCAGCGTTGGGCGAGCGAAGTGCCGAGTTCGAGCGCCTGGCGGTGCAGGTCGCGCAGCGTCTCGCTACGGACGTGCTCCTCGGCCATAATCCCGGGCCGGGCGGCCACGGCGCCGAGCAGGCGGGTGAGCAGCTTAACGGTCGAGATGTGAACCTTGGTGGAATCGGCAAGGCGCTGCGAGGCAACCGCACCGGAGAAGCCACCCGCCGCCGGCGTCTTGCTGGGTGCGGGAGCGGGGGCCGGAGCACTTGGAGCCGGGGCCGATGCCTGCGCGGGCGCGCGTTTGAAACCTGTCGCCCGAGCCGGTGGCGTTGCCGCAGCAGGAGCAGGCGTACCGGCAGCGAGTGCCGCCGCCGGGACAGGCGTCAGCTTCGATGGGGCCACCGCGCCCATTTGAAACTGGACTGGACGCGCAAAGCCCGCTGGCCGAGGTGCAGGAGCGGCGGTCGGACTGGCAGTGGGCGCTGCCGTCGGCATCTGTTCGTCGTCAGCCATGGGAAACTGCGCCGCGCTCGACGGGGCGCGCGAGCCATCGCCCGGCAATTCCGGCTCGTTCACCGCGGTGCCCGGGCCCTTCGTGAGCAAGCGGCCCGTTTTGAGCTGGTGCTTGAGGAACTTGTTGGCACCGAAGCCCAGCGGCGCGGTACTCGCGGGCGTGGATGTGGTCATGCGGCCATGGCGGTCTGGGGTTGATGGGCATCGGCGCGCGCGGCGAGCGCGGCGGTGTAGGTCTCAAGGGACTGGCGCTCCTGCGCGTAGCCGTCTTCCTTGAAGCGGCTGAATACCGCCATCAGGTCGACGACCTTGTCTTCGTTCCAGCCAAAGATCCGGTCGGCCGCTTGCTGGAAGAGGAGCCCGCGCAGGACGCCGACGTCATCGCCGAGCGGGCGCACTGTCACGTTGAACTCGAACGCCTCCTCGGCTGCAAAAGACTTCGCTCCGACCAGCTCCATGTCGAACTCGCTCTCGATGCCTACGCTCAGTGTGCGTGCGATACGAATCGCCTCCGCCACGACTGCCGGCATGAACGAGAAGTCCGGGGATCCGAACACTTCGGTCGCCCCGTAGGGAACGCCGCTCGCTGTGAACGACACGCCGTTCGTTACGGCGAGATTGGTCAGGAGACGCTCGACGAAAATCATTAGTTAGGCCATCGAGCGGTAGTCGACCTCTTCCTCGGGGCCGAAGTTCAGGTCGCCCTGGCTCATGTGCAACAGGCCCATGGCGAGGCGACCCGTGGTGATCTGTTCGTCGCCGCGAGCGATCTCCGTCTCGGTCTGCGGCAGCGCCACGTCGTTGTCGACGATGATCGAGTCCTGATTGCGGATGCGCTCAATCGCGCCCACGGGATCCATGAGGATTGCTTGCTGGACGGGGCGCCAGTCCATGTCGGGCGCGCAGATGTTGCAGCATTCCTTGAAGGAGAGGACGCCGCCATTGCTCGCGACCCACTCGCGGCTCACCTGGAGTTCTTCCAAGGTGATGTTCCTGCTCAGGTTGCGCTTTGTAGTGCCCACCTGCTGAAGCAGCACCATGTCCTCGATGCTCGAGCGGATCAGGCTGGCGGCCAGCTTGCGCTCGCCCTCGGTCGCGAAGTGATACAGCTCGATATCGTCGAGCACGACGGGGTTGTCCCAACCTTCAGACGGCTTCGTCATGGAGAGCTCCGGCCTATGGCTTCGTAGGGGGAAAGGGGAAGCGCAGGCGCGGAACCTGCGGCAGGGCGAGGCGCGCATGGGGATCGCGCTTCAGCTCGCGCATCAGGCGCGAGTAGGTCTGATCGAAGGCCGCGCCGTCGATCTGGACGGCATGGCACACCGCCGCCTTCGGCTCGCCCCGGACGATGCTCGCTTGGAACAGCGCCCGCAGGTCGTCAGGCAGCTGCTCGACGCGCGCCAGGACCCGTTCGAGCCGACTCGCCGACGCTTGGCTGACAACGGCAGTGCGCATGTGCATTAGCCTCGCGGAGCGTTGCTGGTGTCAGCTTCGTGCGGAGCCTCGGGGGCCTGGCGCAGAGCCGGCACGCTGGCACGCCATTCCGCGCCGGCTTCGATGAGGTCGGTGCGAGCAGGCGCGACGCCGGCCGCGTACGCGGTCAGGACGTTCTTCACCTTCTCGACGGTGACGCCAACGCCAGCCGAAATGCGATCGAGGAGGTTGTTGAGCTGGTTCGCCCGCTCCGGCGACGGGGCGATGCCGTTCATCGTCATCGCCACGCCTCCCAAAAGTGTGGTCATTTGATGTGCCCTTGCTTGATGTGAGAAATTCAGGTTCATAAGTTGTTCTCCATTTACATTGTTTCGTTATTCTTTCACGGACAAATTAATTTTTGTCCTCTTCACTTCCCTGAGGGAACTGTCGGCAAAACGCCACGCGACGAAAACGCTTCGGAGAGCAACCTTTTCACCATTTCCGAAATCTTTTGTTTTAGTAGCTCAGGATTCGCGCGGCCCTCTGCAATGTCCGCGAGCGCGAGTTCCCAGAGGGCCGTCATCGAGACGCTCTTGAGCGACTCCGGCAGCTGGCTCAGAAGATGCGAGCCGAAGTCGGTGATATGCAGCTGGTGCTTCTTGCCCTTCTTGACGCGGCGAAGCAGATCCCGGTCGAGGTGATTCGCGACGATCTTGTCGCGCGTGCGCGATGTGCCAATGCCCTGGACGCGCTTGAGCATCTCGCGCTCCTGGTCGTTGCGGCCGAACTTGTGGGCGGCCATCATGTCGTCCATCAGCTCGTCTTCGGTGTACGGGCTGGGCGGCCCAGTGCGCTTAGCCTCGATCTTGGCGCTGACCGCGTACATGACGGCACCGGTCTGGTAGCCGGCAAACTTGTCTGTGGGGTCGCTCATCCGCGCATCACTTCGCCGCGAACTTCGCCAGGGCCGGTCGCTCCGTCCTCGGACTCGCCACTCGATTCGCTGTCGGCTTCGACTTCCTTCCAGCCCTTGCGGATCTCCTGCTTCTGGCTGGCGCGGAACTCGTCCTGGCCGAACCGGCCGACCAGCGAGTGCTGCTTGTAGACGTAGTCCGGGTAGAACTGGGCCATGAACCGCTTGGCGATCGTGCGGAAGACGGCTTGCTCGTTTCTTCCCACGCTGTTGGTCGGCAGGCCCATCGGCACGATCGCAAAGTGTTCGTCGAGCTTCGCGTCGTTGAAGGCAGCGCCCTTGATCTCCATGTGCGCGCCCTGCGCCTGGCCAGGGAACAGCTTCGCGAGCTGACCCATCACCTTGCGGGCGGCCGCATGCATCGATTCAGGCAGGAACCGGCAGTCGGTACCGACGTACGAGATCGCCTTGGTCTTGTAAAGGTTCTGCGCCGCCTCGGTCACTTCGTCGAGGGTCAAGCCGTGCTGGCGCGCGCCCTCGGCCTGCAGCGCTCCGAGGGAGAACGGAAGCGGTGGCTTCTCGCTGTGCTCCTTGGCGGTCGCCTGGACGCACGTACCTTTCAGGCCGCCGGTGATCGCACGCACGATCTGCTTGGCGACCTGCTCGTCGATGATCCGGCCTTCGTGGTCGAAGCCCGGCGTGCCGGCGGCTTCCTCGCGCTTGTGCCAGCGCATGACGGTGCCGTCGCGCAAGGTGATCACCGGGATGAAATAGTCTGTCGGCTTGAAGTTGGCGATCGCCAGGCGGCGGTTCTCGACCATGGCAAGCACCGGCGTCTGCACGCGGCCAACGCCGACGTTCGATTTCTGCAGGATCGCCTGGTAGGCCATCGAGGGGTTCAGGCCCCACACCCAGTCGAGGTACTGGCGAACGCGCGCTGCCTCGCCGCGCAGGGCCCACTTCGGCGCCCCATTGCGGTCAAAGGGCTTCTTGAGCGTCTCCGCGATGTCCTCGGCGCGGTTGGAGACCAGCTCCACACGAAGCACATTCGGGCCAGCCGGGTCGATCCCGAAATGCTCGAGCAACTCGTCGACGATCAGCTGGCCTTCGCGGTCGGTGTCGCCGGCATTCATGACCTTGACGCCGCGGCGCAAGAACTTCTTGGCCACGATGTACGGACCGAAGGGCTTGCCAGCGCCAGCGCTCTTTCCCTTGGCCCCCTTCTTCTCGTCGGTGCGGGGATGGGTGATCAGTTTGGGGGGCAGTACCGGCAGAAAGTCCTTGTACCGGGCAAATACGCGCTCCTCTTCGAGCTTCGCCATCTCAGGAGTCAGGTACTCGGACACCCGAGCCGTGGACAACAGGTGCCCCGCCAAGGGCAGCACGATGTGCCCGTTGTCCATGACGAAGTAGCCGTCGCGGCTGGCGGTCGACTCGTTCGTGCAGGTGACGCCATAGGCGAGCTTCATGCCCTCGACCAGGTCCCTGGCCGCCGACAGCTTTTCCGAAATCCATACGACCTGTTCACCAGCCATCTTGTACTTTGATCTTCCGCGCTTCCGTTACGTTCACGGTAATAGTACTGCACGAATCAAATATATCGCTGATTTGATCCTACTATGGTGTTGGTTTCGTGCTGATGTGGGTGTGCACAGTTACTGCGAATTCTCCGGACTGACGCGCGGTCAATCACCGCATGTCGTTCACAGGCATCTTTCACGTCGTGGATCAGGCTTAGGCGGGGTAGCCGGGCACGAAGGCCCTTCGCTCGCAAACCCAGGCCCTCGACGGCAGACGGTTCGACGACGTCGTGCTCGAGTGCGGAAAGACGACGGGCGACGCCGACACGCTGATCTCGACATTTCCCCGCACCGCTGGAAGCACGACGGTGGCCTTCGTCGTTGCGGAGCTCGCCCGCCCTATCCAAGGCGGCGATCGACCCCGATGAAATCCGGATGCCGGAGGGGTCTTGCAGGGCGAACTCAGCTTCCCGTCAGGCATGGCGCGCAATCTTGTCCATCAAGAGTAGCGGCCGCGCCGAGATAGCAATTCGCGGAGTCAAGACCAGACTTGGCAGTGCACCTTCGCCACAGGAGGGCTAACATGAGCACACCCACCGACATCGTCCAACAAGCCTACGCGGCTTTCGGGCGCGGGGACATCCCCGCGCTTCTAGAACTGCTGACCGAGGACGTAGATTGGCGCTTCCATGCGAGCGGCGACATTCCCTACGGCGRCACGTACGTCGGCAAGCAGCAGGTGCAGGCCTGGTTCGGCAAGCTGGCCGGCTCGACGGTGATCCAGCAATTCGAGCCGCGCGAGTTTCTCGCCGGGCCAAGCCATGTCACGGTGATCGGCTGGGACCGCTCCAGGCCGCTTCCTGACGGCAAGGTGTACGAGACGGACTGGGTGCACGTCTTCACGCTGAAAGGCGACAAGATCGCCCGCTACATCGGAACCGAGGATACGGCCGCCCGGTCTGCCTGACCGCTTAGCTGTCCCGTCATCACTAGCGCCGGGACTCCTGTGAAGCGGAAATGCGGTCGGTCGCGGGAGGTGGTGCGGGGCGTCGCATGCCGTCGTAGGACCAGAGATGCACTTGCAGCGCGGCCGCACCGCCCACGCCGACGGAAACGCACCTGACGGGAGGCTCGACTGGTTACGACGGATTTGGAACTCGAGCCCGATCTGATTTCGAGAGCCAGGAATCCGCCTTCGCGTGGTCAAGGCGAGGGGACGCTCGCGGGCTGGCGATCTGCAAGACCGCTGCGATTCGAGTTGGCAGCTTGAGCTCGAAAGGAATGCAGATGACCGCAGTCACCACGTCACAGTCCGTCGATTCGAAGAGCACGGATGCGCGAGCGCGTTTGCTCGCGTTGATCAATGCGAACTGGACGACACAGGCGATCTCGGTAGCTACACAGCTGCGTCTGGCTGAATTGCTGTTCGACGGACCGCTGCCGTTGCAGGCCCTGGCGCAGAGCGCGTCCTGCCACACAGCGTCGCTGTTGCGGTTGCTGCGCGCGTTGACGAGCCTCGGCGTGATGTCACAGCATGAGGATGGACGCTTCGCTCTGACTGAGCTCGGGGTGCTGTTGCGGCCCGATGTGCCGGGCTCGCTTGCCGCGTGGGCCGAGTTGTGCGGCACGAGTTCGTGGAAGGCCTGGAGCGAATTGGCCGAGTGCGTCCGCAGTGGAGAAAGCATACGCAAGCGGATCGGGGAAGCCGATATCTTCGACCGCCTACAAGTGGATCGCGACGCTGCGCTCCTGTTCAACCGTGCCATGGTGTCGCTGACCGCTTCTGTCGCATCGGCAGTCGTGAAAGCCGTTGACTTCTCTGGCGCAGAGAGCGTAGTCGACGTGGGCGGCGGAATCGGAGAATTGGTCGCCGCGGTTCTTTCCGCCAACCCCGCGATGCGCGGCGTCCTGTTCGACCTGTCCCACGCGACGGAGACCGCCAATGCGCGGCTTGCAGCGGCCGGAGTGGCGCAGCGCTGCGAGGTCGCGACTGGGAGCTTTTTCGACGGCGTACCGAATGGTGCCGATGTTTACCTGCTGAAAAGCGTCCTGCACGACTGGGACGACGAGCACTGCGCCGTGATTCTTGGCAATTGCCGGCAGGCCATGGGACCTCACGCGAGGCTGCTGGTGATCGAGCGCATGATGCCCGAGTACCTGGCGTGCTCGCCGCACGATCAAGGCATTGCGCGCTCCGATCTCAACATGCTGATAGAGACCGGGGGTTGTGAGCGCACGCAAGAGCAGTTCCGGGCGATGCTGCAGGCGACTGGTCTGCGCTCCACAGGATTGGTTCCACTGAGCGATGGGTACAGCGTCGACGAAGCCGTGCCGGAATAGCGGGGTGCCAAGAGCTACAAGGCGCGGGCGGAACTTCTGCTTTGGTCCAACGGATTGAAAAGACTGAATGTCGCCTTGGGGCCCACAACGGCTGTTCGCCCGTGCTCGTTAGCCGCCGCTCGCCCTCCCTCGGCCTCAGTCCGCCGATCTCATCCTCGTGGCACCTCGCCGGCCCGCAGCTGATTGCCAGGAGATTGGCGCGGCTTCGATCGCGCCGGCACAATTGTTTGCTGCGGCCGGCCTTTTCGACTTTTCTTCAGGCGTGTCAGGACGCGCCCGGCGTAGCCCCGGAGGGCTCAATGACGATCCGCCGCTTGCTCGTGATGATCTCGCCAATGCCCGGATCCACGCTGATGAGCTTCTCCCCGCTCGGAAAGCTGTCGCCCACCGCGACGCGGCGGCCGCTCTTGAAGGTCACGCCGCCCGCCTGGACTTCCGACAGACCGGCCTCGTCCTTGGTGACGCGCTCTGTCGGTCCATTCGTTCCAGCGGAGAGCACGGGGGCTGCCAGTCGAACCGGCGGATCCCTGCGCACCGGGGCATCGATCATGGGCTTGGCACGAGCAGCTGCAGCGCGCGCTTCGGCCTGCTCACGCTCGCGGTCCTTCTTCTGCTGCGCCTCCTGCGCGGCCTTGGCGAGCTTCTGCTCACGCTCGAGCTTGGCTTGGCGCTCCACCTTGGCGTTGCGATCAGCCTCAGCTGCAGCTTGTGCGGCTTTTCGAGCTTCGGCGGCCTTCTTCTCAGCTTCGCTCGGACCGATGGAGGCAACGGCTGCGGCTGGCTTCGGTTTCGCAGCAGGCGGCGCGGACGCCACGACGGGAGCTGCCTGAGACTGAGCGAGAGYTGCCTCGGCTGGAGCGGTGACTTTAGCGACCGAGGACGACGCCACTTCCTGCGCAATGACCGGTGTTGGCGTTGGCGCCGGGTCTGGCGTCTTTGCGTGCGGCGCAGCGATCGACCGCGAATCCGCAGCGCGCGGCGGCTCCTCCAGAGAGGCCAGCGTCTCGACGTCGGCGCCGGGCTCTACGCGCCTGGTCAGCTTTTCGACCTGCTCCAGGCGCGCAGCGTCGTCCTTGGCGGCCTGAAGCTGTTTCCAGAGCGGCACGCCGGCGGCAATGACGCCCGTCGTGGTCCCGAGGAGGAACGCGGAGGCGAGCCACGCCCAGGCCGTGAACCGCACTCGGTTTACAACGCTCACAACGCTCTTCGCCATTTCAGCCAGCTCCCGTGCCCAGCATCGACTTGATGACGCTTGAGTTCAATTTGGCACCGAGCGGGATGTTGAATAGCGGCGCACGGATCACCGCATGAATGTCCGCGCCGTCGCCGACCTGGAGGTCCTCGCTCGCGATGAGCAGGGCGCTGTCCTTGGCCGCTTTGGCTGGGTCGCCCACCTTGCCGGCCACCGCGATCCGCTCGGCCGTCAGACGCCCCGTGAACTGAGCCCCGGGGGCGATGATGACCGTCCCCTTCTTGCATTCGAGCGTCCCGCGGAAGATCCCGTACACGACCACGCCGCAGTCGAGCTTGAGAGTGCCTTCGAAGACGGCCTTTGGAGGGATCACCATTCCGATTCCGTGCTCCTCGATGGAGAGCCGCAGGGTTGAGACGGCTTGCTCCGCGTCGGGATGAGCAGAGGCATGGGCGCTGAGGGACGAAGTGTTCATGGTGGGTCAGTTGGCGTCTTCGCGCACAAGCACGCTGGCCGTCGGCGTCCGGTAGATCCGGCGCACAGGGTCTGTTTGAAGAAGGAGCTCGCCGTTGGGCAAGGGCTTGCCGAGCTGGACGCGCAACGGGCGAGCCGCGGCACCCTCCAGTGCGATGGTCACGCCTTCGGCGTCAACGCGGACCACCTTCCAGGCGGGAAGCGTGGATGTCCTGCGCTGCTCGATAGCTGACGAGCCGAGGTGGATCTGAAACAGCGACCCGAAGGTGAAAGCGGCGACCGTGCAGGCCACAGCGAGCATCACGACCGTTCGCATGCGAATGCGCGATGCCACGGAGTTCGCATTGAGGGCCGCCGCATCTGCGGATACAGGGCCGAACCTGATCCATGGAACGCCCATTGCCGTGCTGACAGGCCCCGCGAAGCCGGGCAACTCGATCACGTCCGAGCGGAGCAGCGCACGGGTCCAGTCGACCGAGGTCACAGCCTGGCCGCGCGATGGAAGGCGCGCGCCGTCGCTGCGAGCAACGGCAGGTGCGGAGGTCCGAGTTTCCGTCTTCAAAGCATTCCCCAGAATCGTTGCGCACAAGGCATGAAGCGCTCAGAGCTCTATTTTTTCATTTGTTGCATAGTATTTATGCGGTTAATAATATCACCACCCTATTCAATCCAGAAACCCGCAAGGCGTTGTTCCAAAGCATGAGTTCACGGAAGAATCGAACGCGAGCTAGCCGCCCCTCAGGCGATCAGGCCGAACTCACCGCCCTGCTCCAGCAGCCGACACCTCAGCCTGCCGCGCCCACCGTCGCGACCTTTACGCTTGACCAGAATTTGCGTCAAGCCCCGCCCTTCAGGGCGGGAAAGAAAGCAGGTAATTCGCCTCGCGACCTTGCGCGTGGAGCTGGCGCTTGCCCATACTGTTCGTAGATGTCCRTCGATTCGTCCCTGCAGGCTCGCCGCAAGCGCGGCGAGAAGTACGCAGGCTACGCGAGCATGTGCGGTTGGCTCACGGCCTGGCGCAACGCGGCAGAGACGTCATGGTTGCGGGAAGGCCCGGTGCATCCACAGCAGTGCAGCACGCCTCAGCAGGAATCCTCGTCCTTCAGCGCGGGGAGGATGTCAAGGTCATGACCCTCTCCCGCGTGCAGACGGTCGCCTGCCCCGTTGCATCCAACCTTGCCTGGATCGTCGGAGCGGCGCTTCGTGAGATCCCCAGCGCCCCGCATGCGCCCCTCGAGCCGGCGACCGATGCGATCGCCTGATCCGTACGTCCACACCGAGTGTTTGGCAGCTCCGGTGCCCCCAGATTCCGTCACCAGGCGCGCGGCGCTTCGGGGCCTCGGCGGCCTGGGGCTCGGCTCGATCCTCCTGCTCCAGCAGCCCGGCGTCGCATTCGCCCAGGCCAGTGCAGCGGCCGCGGGTGCATTGCCCCCTGCTGCGCAGCGCGACGAGTTCTGGACCCGTGATCGCACCGTGTGGGTCCGGCGCACTTCCACAGGCGAAGTCATCAAGAGCACGTATTGGCGCCAAGGGCAGCTGGTCCAAAGCGAATACGAGCGCCTCTGCTGGTTCGCAAGAGACACGACCCTCGAACGCCTCCTGCGCGAGAACAGCCCCCACATTCGTAGAGCCCTCGACTCGGGCCAGTTCACCAGGGAGCAGGTCTCCCAGTGGACCCTCATGAACCCGATCATTCTCGACGTGCACTACGCAATCACGAGCTGGCTCGGCTGGTTCAACATGGCGCGGCCCATCGAGTGGACGAGTGCCTTAAGGCATCCCATCACGAACGCGATCACGGAAGGCTCGGCCCGCGACAGTTGGCACATGCGCGGCGGCGCAGTGGACGCCCGCATCCCTGGCGTCCCGATCGAGCAGTTCGGACGCTTCGCGCAGTGGCTCGGCGCCGGCGGCGTCGGGGTCTACGTGACCAAGTCCTTTACCCACATCGATTCGGGCCGCGTGCGGATCTGGCGCTCGTGAATCAACGCGGATGGAGCGAATCAACCCAAACCCGCCACGTGCGGCGGGCGCTGTTCCTTGTCGTCGACGGCGTGCTCACCAGCTCGGCATTCGCAGATCGCGTTGGGGCATCCCAAGGATTTGAGCCCGAGCGAGGTACTGAAGTTTGACCAGTTCGCGGTCGGCCTGGTGCGTCGGCTCTGCAACGTCGGCCACGTCGGCCACGTCGGCCACGTCGGCCACGTCGGCCACGTCGGAATCCTAGGCTCCTGGGCCCAGGTAGCCGGGTGGCGCAGGCCGGTACTATTACCTTTTTCCGCAGATTCTGTTGCTGGCGCAATGCTGGGGCCCTACCATTCCGGGCAAATGAAGACGCCTCCCCGTACCTTTTCGTCAATCGGACTGCTTCGCGGCAGATGGGGTGTGCTGGGTGCGGGCTTACTAGGCGCAGCCGTGGTCTTTGCCTCATCTCAGGCCGGCTCGTCGGCGGATGAGCCGCTCTCTCTGAAGGGGTTTACGCCTGGCCAGGCTATGGCCGCTTGCCCTTCAAAGTGGAACAAATACCGCAATGATTTTGGCTTCGAGTGCGTCCAGCAAGGCGGCAAGCTGGCCTCCCGGCCGGTCCAGGCTACCTTCCTTCGCGTGCAGGAAGGCAAGCTCCTAAGCATCTGGATCGACATGAAGAACCCGGGCGACTGGGTGCATGTCCAAAGTGCCCTCGCGGAGAAGTATGGGCCGCCGCCGGTCGATCACGGGGCAAGCCACGCCTGGATCTCTTCCGATGCGCAGCTGTCTGTGGGCAAATCCGGGGGCGTCCTGCTGCTCGGATCCTGGAAGGCGCAGCAGCACACGACCGAGGGCACGGTGGATCTCTGAGGAGCCATCTCTGGCGTCCCTCCCCTTCCTTTGCTGACCGCTGCCTGCGGGGTGACCTCGGTTGGTGCCTTGGCGGGTGCGGACCAGGTTGTGGGCGTAAGCGGCCAGCCGTGGGCAACGACGATGGCGCGGCCCCAAGCTGCCTCAAAAGCTGGGTGCGTCCGACTCCGGTGGCTTTGAGCCGAGTGCCTTTTCCTCCTTCAAGAATATCTCCCCGATGTAGGCATCGAAGCGCGCCCCGACGAGCCTCGCGTCTCGTGCGGGAGCGTATCCGGCCTCAGGGCTGCCAACGTTGGGTGGGTCAAGCGAGGGGTTGTGGGGCTGACACGCGGAGGCTGCAATCCCCAGCCCCACGAACGCTATTGCGTGAAGTATCCTGAGAGGGCTCATGGCAAGTTCCTCGGTGCGCAAGGTCGTCTAAAGCGAACTTCCTCTTGAGACCACTTTCGCGCTGAACTCAGGATATGCCATTGCGCTCACCCCCGCATCATCCGAACAGATGACTCGTTCGAGGCCAAAGTAACGCGTCGAGCATGCCTATGGCGCGGCGCTCTACGACGTCGCCCATCGCACGTGCCAGCAGCACCTGGCACAGGCCCATAAGATGGACGTTCCAGTCGCCGTCGCGGCGGACACGGTGGAGCGCACCGATCCGCTGAGGAACGAACGTGTCGTCCTGTATTCGCATTGACGGGACGCAAGCTCCAGCCTGCCGACCAGGTGGCAACGCCCGTACCTCCGGCAGCCGCGACACCATCGGCACCAACCGCCCTGAAGACGCACCTGAGCTCCGCGTTCGACAAGCTGAGTGTTCGCAGCCGCACTGAGGCCGTCGCCATGGCCGAACGCCGTGGACTTCTCCGTCACTCGGAAGCGACGACCGAGGCACCGGTCCCGAGGGCACATCTGCCGGTGGGAGCAACGGGTCTGCTCGAGGGCGAGCCGCGGGAGCCCAGCCGCAGACCCGCGCGCAGGGACCTCGCCGCGGGCTGCGCGGCGTAGCTGGTTCAGGCTTGACGTCAGGGCAGGGCATGACGATCGCTCCACAACACATTCGATCTCGCGCGCGGCGCTACCGCGCGGCTGCCGCCGCAATACAAGGTGCGTCGCCCGCGCTGCTACCCGGCCTGCCGGTCGTCAAGCTGGGCGACCCGGTCAACCTCCGTGCGGGCGAATGGTTGCTTGCGATCGGCTCGCTGTTCAGCCTGGATCACACCGTCACCGTCGGCATCGTCGGCACGATGGGTCACGGCGCGATTTCCGCGCGGCATAGCCGGCCCTGCGGCTCGGTCCTCGGTGCGGCACACGCTCGCCTCCTTCGACAGAGGCGCTTGAGCCGAGACCGGCCGAATGTGTCGCAGGTCGTCCCGATGAGGCCTTGTTGATGAACCTTCCGTTCTTTTCCGCCGCGCGGCGTGCGTTGCGGTTGGTCGCGGACCCGCAGCACCACGCGGCGTCGCGCCCGGCCGTCCCGGCCGCCGGGGGTGATTCAGTGGTTGCTGCGCTGTGCCTTTGCGTGCTCGGAGAGCGCAAGGATGGAGTG
This sequence comes from Variovorax sp. P4_D9, assembly GCF_056401695.1. Classification (NCBI taxonomy): domain Bacteria; kingdom Pseudomonadati; phylum Pseudomonadota; class Betaproteobacteria; order Burkholderiales; family Comamonadaceae; genus Variovorax; species Variovorax sp. P4_D9. The sequence goes on along the minus strand of NZ_JBFUIU010000076.1, from coordinate 5,904 downwards.
GTGAGGCATTGGCCTCCGCAGTCGTTGGACGAGTTGATGCGATCCGTGTCCGGCATGCCTCGCGGCAGGGCGGACGGCACGTGACTTCTGCAACAGGGACTTGCCGCCGTGGACGACCTTGCGATGGTTGAGACGGGAGTGCGCTTTCGTGAGCTCGATCGCCGCCGGCAGCAGCGCACCTTCTCCCAGCTCGAGTCCGGGCTGGGCGGCCTGTCGCGGTGTCACGCGCGCGACTTCATCGATGCATTCCTCACGCTGGCCGCGCAGGCATACTTGCGCGATGCGCTGGAGCCGAGACCTTGGTAGGGTGCCTCGAGGAACCGTCACCCATTGCCATTGCTGCCGCACCCGGCAGGAGCTGACGAGCATTCGGCCCGGAGCAACGTCCGAGGCACGGGGACCCTGATGCAGAGTCGTGAAAGAGACGCTCGATGCGTGTCCCGCGCCAGACTCCTGTCACTCCAACTGCTGCTGGAGAGGCGCAACGAGATTCGAGGTCTGTGCGAACGTCATGGTGCTTGACGGTGGCGGAGAATCCTTGAAGCAGAGGCGCATCGACCAGAAAATGCCATGCCCTCAGGGTACGGTGCGCGACCGCGCCGCCTGCCCCGCCCAGTCCTCGATCTCGCCCAGCAGCGGGCCCAGGGCGACATCGAAGGCTTGTACCGCGCCCTCGGCATCGGCCGTGGTCACGGGCGCGCTGGCCGTGAACCGGCGCTGCGCGGCGATGGTCCGGCGTGCCGGATCGCTCAGCACAGCGGTGAGGACGATCCGCGCCCGGCCCGGGCTGGTCGACACGTCGTGGTAGATCTCCTCGAGGTGGGAGCTCAGCACGAACGTGCCCGACACGCCCGCGGTGGCAGGCGCAACGGCCGCGAAGGCGCCGCCGCGGTCGAGGCGCTCCATGAGCAACGCGCCGAGCCGGCGGCTGGGCGGCTCCGTCCAGCTGTTGAGCTGGTAGTAGGCACGCGTGCCGGGCGAGCGGCTGTACACGATGGCCTGCGCCTCGTAGAAGCCTTCGGCCGTCGTCGGTTCGACCAGGAGCGTGGGCGCCGCAACCGGGCGCGTGGCGGGAGCGGCCGAAGCGGCCGGGACGGCATCGAGAAGGTGGTAGCTCCGAGGCTGGTGCGCTCCCGTTCCGCACGCGGTCGTCGCGACGACCGCGATGATGGCGGCCGACATGGCAAATCGGTGGGTCTTCATGGCTGGCTTTCTCCGGGTCCGAGGCTCGCAGGGGAGGGGCCGAGCAGGAGGGCGCGCGGATCGCCGAGCTTCATCGATGTGGTGCCCAGTGCCTCCGCGGCCGAGCGAAGCCGCTGGCTCGTGATGCGCAGCTCGAGATCGGCGTCGCTGAGGAAGTTCTCGGTGCGGCCGGACAGTCGCGACACGTCCCCGCTCAGCTGCCGCACCGCCGCGGTCGCCGTGCCGAGATCTGCGCCGGCCTGCGCGCCCAGCGCGTCGTAGCGGTCGGCCAGGCGATGGAAGTCGCCCGTGGCCAGCTTCATCGATCCCTGCAAGGCACTCGCGGCACGGTCGGCGGACGCCAGCGTGGTCTCCATGCGTTCGGCCACCGTGCCGGCCTTGCGCGAGGCGACTCGCACGTTCTCCAGCGTCTCCGCGAGAGCGGCTTCGTTGGCCGGCGACAGCGTCGCGCTGATGCGGCTCATCGTCTCATCGGCGCGCTGCGCGAGCTGGCTAATCGTCTCGGAGAACTGCTGGAGCTGCGACTCGCCCTCGGGGATCTGCGCATGCGCTTCGGTCAGCAGTGGGCTGTCCTCCTGCAGGGTGACGAGCCGGATGGTCGCGATGCCCGTGACGAGATTGCGGTCGACGACGGCCCGCGTGCTCTTGCGCACGGGTGCCGTCGCGTCCACGTCGATGTTGACTTCGACCGCGCCGGGCTGCTGCTTCGAGAAGGCCAACCCGGCGACGCTGCCCACGCGGATGCCTTTCAGGGCGACTTCGCTATTGGCCTCCAGGCCATCGAGCGACTGGCGCGTGAAGGTGAGCGTGTAGTGGCGCACCTCCTTGGCGTTGCCCGAGGCCAACCACCATCCGAGCGTCGCCACAATGACGGCCGTCAGGATCAGCACGCCTGCGCCCACCACCGAATATCTCGCCTCGGGTTCCATCACGCGCCTTTCTCGGGGTGCGGCTTGCGGGCCGAAAAGTACTCGCGGATCCACGGGTGGTCCTCCTGGATGACCGACTCGATCGGGCCGTCGGCGATCACGCGCCCGCCGGCCAGCGCGATGGCTCGATCGACGATGGTGAGCAGCGTGTCCAGGTCGTGGGTGACCATGAACACCGTGAGGCCGAGACTGTCGGTGAGCGCGCGGATGAGGCGGTCGAACGCACGCGCGCTGATGGGGTCCAGCCCCGAAGTCGGCTCGTCGAGGAACAGGATCTCGGGCTCCAGGGCCAGCGCACGGGCCAGTGCGACCCGCTTGCGCATGCCGCCGGATAGCTGCGCGGGGCTCTTCCTGGAGGTATCGAGCGCCAGTCCGACGAGCGACAGCTTGAGCCCGACGAGCGACGCGATGATCGTGTCGTCGAGCCCGGCATGCTCGCGCAGCGGCACGGCGATGTTCTCGGCCACGGTGAGCGACGAGAAGAGGGCGCCATCCTGGAACAGCATGCCGAAGCGGCGCCGCAGGCCGTTCATCGCGCCGGCGTCGGCGCGCCACACGTCGACGTCAAGCATTCGTATGCTGCCCGCGGTGGGTCGCTGCAGGCCGATGATCTCCTTGAGCAGCACCGACTTGCCCGTGCCGCTGCCGCCGATGAGGGCGACGAGCTGACCACGACCGACCGAGAATGCCAGGCCGTCGTGGATGGCATCGGCGCCGAAGCGCGTCACGATGGAATCGACCTCCAGCACTGGTTCCATTCAGAGCCCCAGATGCTGCAGGCTGACCGCGAACATCGCGTCGATGACGATGACCCAGACAATGGTCTGCACGACGGTGGACGTGGTGTGGGTGCCGACACTGGTCGAGTCGCGCGTCACCGACAGTCCCATGCGACAGGCGATGAGGGCGATGAACGCTGCGAAGACCGGGGCCTTGGCCAGCCCGATCACGACCGCGCTGTGCGGCAGCACGGCATGCAGGCGATGCGCGAACGCGGTGGCCGGGATGTCGAGTTGCCACTGGGCGATGAGCATGCCGCCCACGATCCCGGCCAGGTCGCCGATGAAGATGAGCAGCGGCAAGCCGATCACGGTCGCCACCAGGCGCGGGATGACCAGCACCTGGATGGGCGACAAGCCCAGCGTGCGCATGGCATCGGTTTCCTCCTGCACCTTCATGGCGCCGAGTTGCGCGGTGAAGGCGGCGCCCGAGCGGCCGGCGACGATCACCGCGACGAGCAGAGGTGCCAGCTCGCGGCAGATCGCCAGGCCGACTCCGTCGACGACGAAGATCGTCGCCCCGTAGCGCCGTGCCTGCGCACCGAGCAGGTAGGCGAAAACCACGCCGACGAGCAAGGTCATCAGCACGATGATCGGGATGGCGTCCAGCGCAACGATCTCGAACTGCGCGATGGTCGATCGCAGGCGAAACCTCGCGGGCGCACGCAGCACCGCCATGCATTCGGTGACGACGATGCCGACGAAACGCGTGTGCTCCAGCAGATGACTCCAGGTGCGCAGCGCGGCCGTGCCGAGCCGCTGCAGCACCCCCACGTGCCGCGATGGTGCGGCCGCCGGGGGTACCGCCATGCGCTCGTGGACGAGCGCGAGCAGGCGGGCATGGCGCGCCTGAACCTCACGCATGCTGACCGTGGCCCGCGTGTAGCCGGCAGCCCCGAGGCGGCTGAGCAGCAGGAAGACGGTGGCCGTGTCCAGCGTCTCCAGGCGGCTGCCGTCCAGCACGCAGGGCCGGTCCTGGACCAGGGGCAGCGCCCGGATCTCCGCGGCCACCGCCGGCAGGTTGGGCAGACGCCATGCGCCCTGCAGGTAGAGCACGGTCGCGCCGCCTTCGCGCGCGGCCTCGATCCAGCGCTGCGGGGCCGCCGCCTCAATGCGCATAGTCGAATGGCGGCAACGCCTTGATCGCCGCCTTCGTGGCCCCCGGCAGAAGGAAGCGCCCCTCGCGCTCGGTGAGCTGCTCGACCGGGACGGCCACGGGGTGGCGGTTCATGCCCACGAAGCCACCGGCGCTGATGATGACGAAGGAGACCGCGGTGTCGCGCGCGACGATGAGGTCAACGATCTTGCCGACCTCCGCGCTGTCCTCGTTGTAGACCGGCTTGCCGAGGATCTGGCGTTTGGCGCTCCAGCCCGAGGCGACCACCTCGAGCGCCGCGACCCCGAGCGTGGTGGAGCCCGCGACTTGCGCGCGCGCGCCTGCGGCGGCCAAGGTAGTCAGTGCGACGAGAGCGATAACGAACGAGCGCTTCATGGAGTGTTTCCTTGAGTGGAGTGATGAGTGATGGCGTAGTCTGGTCGCGAGGCCCGGATCCGGCATCGGCCATGCAGCCGCATGCGTCCTATTCCATTGGGACGACGCAGGCGCTCGCGCGATCACCGCAGTAGCCACGGGCAGCCCATATGGCTGGGGGGCGACGCGCATGCAGCGTCGAAAGGCTCGGTTGTGATGCACCGAAGCGAAGTCACAGTGCGCACCGCCGGTCCAGACCGCATGCATCTTGAAGCCGCCGAGGCCGGGCCAGTGACCTGACCGCGCACCGACCTATTCGACAAACGCGCGCTCGATAACATATTGCCCTTGAACGCTCATGCTGCCTTCGCACTGGCCATGCCGATCCAGAAGGGTACGCGTGTCACGCAGCATCGGTGGGCTGCCGCACAGCATGAATCTGTCATCGACGGATGGCAACGCGGACAGATCGAGATCGTGGGAAAGCTGACCGTTTTCCAGCAGAGCGGGAATCCGACCGCGGTGTTGGAACGCCTCTCGCGTGACTGTTGGGTAGTACAACAGTTTCTCGGTCACCTGGCGACCCAGCCATTCATTTTGCGGTAGCTCTCGCGTAATGTAGCTGTTGTATGCAAGCTCTCGCGCTTGTCGGCAACCGTGCACGAGCACGATCTTCTCGTATTGCTCGTAGACATCCGGATCGCGGACCACACTCATGAACGGCGCCAGGCCGGTACCAGTGGCCAGCAAATACAGCCGGCGGCCTGGCAGCAGGTTCTGCGTTAGCAAGCTTCCCGAGGCTCTTCGCCCAACCAGAACCGTGTCGCCTGCCTGCACGTTCTGCAAGCGCGATGTCAACGCACCACCGGGCACCTTGATACTCAGGAATTCCAGCGTTTCCTGGTAGTGCGGACTGACCATGCTGTAGGCGCGCAACAGCGGTCTGCCGTCGACCATGAGCCCGATCATGGTGAACTGGCCGCTCTGGAAACGAAATCCGGGGTCGCGTGTGGTCGTGAACGAGAATAGCCGGTCCGTCCAGTGGTGAACCGCCAAGACTTGGGCCACAAACAGGTCGTTCATCGCCCGGTCTCCAGCGCAGCTCTCGCAGCCGCGAGCGATTTGTGGGATTTTTCGTGGCGGACGTCGGCGAGACTGGTCAGGTAGTTCATGGCGCTATACGTTGTCGTGAATCGAGGCTGGATTCGAAGTTCGCTGCGGCGATGCTATGAATCGAGTTGCCGCAAATGAAGTGAGCGCCGCGTGACTCACGGTTAGCTTGAGCAGGGAATTCGTCTCGTTCTTCGATCCTCAATCCAGATCAACTCACTCTGCCGAATGAGAGAGATCGGCATGTGTCGTACGCGTGATGGTGGAAGCGCCGTGAACGCAAAGAATGCGGGAGATCCCAGCTGATCGTTGGCCCGAGCCCTCGTGCCGGCGCCGATGCGAAACGAAAGGAGGAACGAGTGCACCAGATCGTTGTGCCAACGCCGTCAGAAGTCCGTGCGGAGCTTGAGCG
>NZ_JBFUIU010000075.1:0-20135 GCF_056401695.1 Variovorax sp. P4_D9 | reverse complement strand
CGACCAGATCGACGTCATCGAGCTCAACGAGGCCTTCGCCGCGCAGGGCCTGGCGGTGCTGCGCCTGCTGGGCCTCAAGGACGACGATGCGCGCGTCAACATCAACGGCGGCGCGATCGCGCTGGGCCATCCGCTGGGCGCCAGCGGCGCCCGGCTGGCCACCACCGCCATCAACCAGCTGCACAAGCAGGGCGGCCGCTATGCGCTGTGCACCATGTGCATCGGCGTCGGCCAGGGCATCGCGCTGATCCTCGAGCGCGTCTGAAGCTCAAGTCCCGGGCTGCGCGCCACGCCACGCGAGCATGGCGGCGGCCAGGTCCTCGAGCGCGCTGCCGACGGCCTTGAAGACCGTCCGCTCGGCGGCGCAGCGGCGACCCGGCCGCTGCTGCCTGCAGAGTTGCGCCAAGGTGCCCTGGATCGTCTCCAGCGACACTGCGCCGGCCGCGATGGCATCGAGCAGGTCGCCGGCCTTGCTCGGCGCCTCGTCGGTGTCGACGTACACACGGGCGCCGGCGAAGCAGGCCACGTCGGCCTCTTTCATGGCCGGCGTGAAGCTGCCGATCAGGTCCAGGTGCGAGCCCGGCGCCAGCCACTCGCCGCGAAGCAGCGGCGCGGTCGCGAGCGTCGCGCAACAGACGATGTCGGCCTCGCGCACCGCGGCTTCGAGCGCCTCGACCGGTTCGGCGTTCCAGCCGGCCCGGCGCCATTCCTCGGCCAGGGCGCGAGCGCCCTCGGGCCGATGGTTCCAGACCCTGACTTCGGCGATCGGCCGCACGCTCGCATGGGCCGCGGGCAGCAGGCGTGCCACCCGCCCGGTGCCCAGCACCAGCAGCCTCGTGGCGTGCTCGCGGGCGAGAAAGGATGCGCCCAGCGCGGAAGCGGCGGCAGTCCGATGGGCCGTGATCTCATTGCCGTCGAGCAGCGCCAGCGGCACGCCGGTGTGGGCGTCGTAGAGCACATAGGTCGCATGCAGCCCGGGCAGGCCGCGCGCGCCGTTGCCCGGAAAGATGTTGATCGTCTTGATGCCGAGGAAGCCGGCCTCGCTCCAGGCCGGCATGATCAGCACGGTGCCCTGGTCGGCGCCGGCCGAGACCGCATGCACGTGGCGCGGCGGCACCGTCGCGGCGCTCGCGAAAGCCTCGCGCAGGGCCGGCACGAGGGCTTCGAAGCCGAAGTGGCTGCGGGTCTGTTCGGCGTCGAGGATCTTCATCGCGGGCGTTCCAGTGTTGCGCCGACAATGTAGCGCTCGCGCACCCGCTTTTCTGCTCTCGTCTTGAATCTTCCCATCATCACCGACCCGTATTTCTATGCGGTTGCCGTCCCGGCCGTGCTGCTGCTCGGCGTCAGCAAGAGCGGCTTCGGCGCCGGCTTCGGCTCCCTCGCGGTCCCATTCATGGCGCTGGCGGTCACGGTGCCGCAGGCGGCGGCGATCCTGATGCCGGTGCTGCTGCTGATGGACCTACTGGGCCTGGCGGCCTTCCGTCGCGACTTCGACTCTCGGCTGCTGCGCTTCCTGATCCCGTGCGGCCTGCTGGGCACGCTGATCGGCGCCGTTCTCTTCAAGGCGATGCCGGCGCACACGGTGGCGGGCATCGTCGGCATCTTCACGCTGCTGTTCCTGGCCCAGCGCCTGCTGTTCCCGCCGCGACCGGACGATCCGATGCCGTCGAAACTGGGCGGCGCGGTGCTGACCACCCTCAGCGGCTTCACCAGCTTCATCGCCCATGCCGGAGGGCCGCCGGTCAATGCCTACGTGATTCCGCTGCGGCTCACGCCGGTGGCCTACACGGCGACGATGGCCTATTTCTTCTTCGTCGTGAACCTGAGCAAGTGGGTGCCCTATGCCTGGCTGGGGCTGCTCGACTGGCGCAACATGGCGACCTCGCTGCTGCTGCTGCCGATCGCGCCGGTGGGCGTCTGGGTCGGCATTCACATCGCCCGCCGCATCGATCCGGTCTGGTTCTATCGCTTCGTCTACCTCGGCATGCTGCTGACCGGACTGAAGCTCAGCTGGGACGGTTTCCCGGCCTGAGCCGAAGTCTTCGCGGCCGAGAGCATGTAATGCAAAGCTCTACGTTGCCGTGGCTGCGCGCGATGGGCAGAATTTCGGCATGACCGAACCGTCGACCTCGCCCGCCACGCTGCAGGACCAGGAGCTCCAGAGCTTGGCGACCGAGTGGCGGGTGCGCGCGATGCGCGGCGACCAGCTGGCGCACCGCATGGCGCAGGCACTCGAGGCCGAGCAGCGCCGCCGCATCCGCGACTCGGGCCTGCAGATCCTGGCGCCCGCCGCCTCGTGCGCCCCGGCGCCCTGGTGGAAATTCTGGTGAGCTCTGCTACTGGTAGACCTTCTGCAGCAGCCGGATCAGCGTGTCGCGCTCACGCGGCGTGAGTCGGGCGCTGCAGTCGGCCTCGAGCTCCATGACGGTTTGCTCGGCCGCCCGCACCAGCTGCTCGCCGGCCGGCGTCAGGTAGAGGCCGATGGCGCGGCCGTCGTGGGGATGCGGACGCCGCTCGATCAGGCCTCGGCCGTCCATCGCGGCGATCAGGCTCACCAGGTTCGGCGGCAGCATATCCAGCGTGGAGCAAAGCTGGCGCGAGGTCGCTCCCGGGTTGTGCGCGAGCAGCGACAGCACCGAGAAGTCGACCTGCTTGAGCCCGTAGGCCGCCATCCGCTCGGCGAACACCTGGCTGACGACCAGCCAGGCCCGGCGCGCGTTGTAGCCGACGAAGGTTTCGAGCACCCGGGTGTCGAGATGATCGCTGCGCGCCGCTGCTGAGGTGGCAGTCGAGGTGGGTTTGTTTCGAGCAGGGGCCATGGGCGCAAGCGTAACCGCCCGGCGCTGCTCAGGCCAAGGGCTGACGCGTGCCAGCGGCTTCGCAGGCCCGCTTGACGATACCGAGCCGCAGCTCGAACTCCGGCAGCACCCAGCGGCGGAAGGCCGCCTCGGGGGCGCTCCAGCGTGCCTCCTGCGCTGCCGCGCGCCCGATCCGCGCCCAGGCCCAGGCCAGCAGCGCGATCATCACCACCCGCAGGTAGTCGTCGGCCACCTCGTAGGGCAGCACAGGATCGGCGGCCGCTGCCATCGCGAGCGTGGTCGTGAGATAGCGTAGCTGCGCCAGCCGGCGCTGCACGTCGGCATCGATCTCGCGCGCAGCGTCGAGTTCGTCGCGCAGTTCGATCAGCAGCGCCGACATGCCGCTGCCGCCATCGGCCAGCACTTTGCGCACCAGCAGGTCGATCGCCTGGATCTCGTTGGTGCCCTCGTAGATCATCGTGACGCGCGAATCGCGCAGCACCTGCTCGATGCCCCACTCGCGCACGTAGCCGTGGCCGCCGAAGACCTGCAGGCAGTCGCTGGCGCCGTGGAAGGCCTGCTGCGTGCAGGCGGCCTTGAGCACCGGCGTGACCAGTGCGCACCAGCGCTGCGCGCGCTCGCGCGCCTTCGCATCGTCGTCGTGGCGTGCCACGTCGAGCTGGATCGCTGTGCGGTAGGCGATCAGCCGCGCGCCGTCGATCCAGGCCCGCTGGGTGTCGAGGATGCGGCGGATCGCGGGATGCTCGGCCACCAGATCGGCGACCTCGGCCCCGCGGCTGGCCGGCGCCGGGCCCGGCACGCGCATTTGGCGGCGTTCGTGCGCATAGGCCTCGGCCTTCTGCCAGGCGGCATCCAGCAGGCCGATGCCCTGCAGCGCCACATGCAGCCGGGCCGCGTTCATCATCACGAACATCGCCGCCAGCCCGCGGTTCGRCTCGCCGATCAGCCAGCCGATGGCGTCGTCGAAGCGCATCACGCAGGTCGAGCTACCGTGCAGGCCCATCTTCTCCTCGATGCGCTCGCAGTGCACTGCGTTTCGAGCGCCGTCGGGCAGCACTTTCGGCACCAGCACCAGCGACAGGCCCTTGGGTCCGGCCGGCGCGTCGGGCATCCGGCAGAGCACCAAATGCACGATGTTGTCGCTCAGGTCGTGCTCACCGCCCGAGATGAAGATCTTGCCGCCGGCGACGCGGAAGCTGCCGTCGGCCTGCGCCACGGCCCGGGTGCGCACCTGGCCCAGGTCGCTGCCGGCATGAGCTTCGGTCAGGCACATCGTGGCCAGCCATTCGCCAGTGGCGATCTTCGACAGGTAGCGCTGCTTGAGTTCGTCGCTGCCGTGGTGCTTGAGGCACTCGTAGGCGCCGTGCAGCAGGCCCGGCGCCATCGTGAGCCCGTGGTTGGCGGCGCTGAGCCATTCGAAGAGCACCGCCTCCAGCACGGCGGGCAGGCCCTGGCCGCCGTCTTCCGGCGCCGCCGCGAGAGCGGGCCAGCCGCCGTCGACGAAGGCCCGGTAGGCCTCGCGAAAGCCCGGCGGCGTGATGACCTCGCCAGCGACGAAGCGGCAGCCGATCTCGTCACCGGCCCGATTCAACGGCGCGATCACTTCGGCGACGAACTTGCCGGCCTCGTCGAGCACCTGGGACTGCAGCGCCTCGTCGACTTCGGCGAAGGGTGGAAGGGCGCGCAGGCGCGGCGTGGCGCCGAGCACCGTGTTCAACACGAAGCGGACGTCGTCGGGGCGGGGCTGGTAGTTCATCGATGGAAGTTCAAGGTGCGCGGCAGGCGAAGCTGGCGGCGCTTTCGGTATCGCCCCCGGTGTAGACCGCGACGCTCGGGTAGGGGCACAGCGGGCGCGTGCGCCGTGCCGACCAGTTGGCCGGCACTTCGGCGTTGACGCTCGCCGCGCCCGGGCCGCGCGCGCTGGCGACCACGGACTCGGGTGGCTGGCCTTGCTCGACCCAGCCGACCAGCGCGCTCAGCATGTCGAACTGGTCGGTGGCCGGGCCGCCCGAGCAGTGGTTCATGCCCGGCACCGCGAAGTAGCGCGCGAAGGCCGAGGCATCGCCGCCGTTGGCGCCCTGCAGCTGCTCGTACCAGGCGGCGGTGTCGTCGGACGAGAACACCGGATCGCTGGTGCCGTGGTAGACGATCAGCTTGCCGCCGCGGTCGCGCAGCGCAGCCAGGTTCGATGCGTCGGGCGGCGTCATGAAGGCCATTGCCGACTCGCGATAGACACCATCTGTGGCGTCGATCAGCGGCGCGTCCCGGTCCATGTCGAAGCCGAGCGCGAAATCGAGTCCGCCCGGCCGGCTGGCCAGCGGCGGCGACGTGAAGATGAAGCCCGAGGCGCCGGGGTCGCGGGTCTGCGAGCTGCCGAACTTCCATTCGCGCCAGTTGCTGCCGCCGATCCCGGCGTCGTACGGGAAGCTGTTGTAGATCGGCTTGCCGGCGCTGTTGCGAGCGCCGGCGAAGACATTGGCGAGCGCGGTCTTCTGTGGCGCCGTCAGGCATTGGCCGTTTCGCGCGCCGGTGCAGGTCGGCACATCGCGCTGCAGGTCGAAGCGGGTCTTGCAGGCCTTCACATTCGAGACGATGCCGTCGGCGAGGCCGTCGAGCGCATCGCAGCGTGCGAGCACCCGGTCGGACACCAGCTTGAGCTCGGCCGGTGTGAACGCGCTCTGCAGGTCGGGCTGCCCGGCGCTGGTGTTCGTGCTCGCCACCTTGGCGAACTGCTGTGCGCCATAGAGCTGCGCCACGGCGGCGCGCGGCAGGTTGTAGCCGGGGTTGCCCGCCAGGATGCCGTCGTACTGGCCGGGCGAGCGCGCCGCGGCCACCATCGCATGCCGGCCGCCGTTCGAGCAGCCGCCGAAGTACGACCCGTCGGGGCCGCGGCCGTAGGCCTTGGTGATCAGGTTCTTGGCCATCGGGGTGAGCTGCGCGACCGCGTTGTAGCCATAGTCCAGCCGCGCCTGCGGATCGATGCCGAAGGTCGGGCCGAGCGAGCCGGCATGACCGGCATCCGAGCTGATGACCGCGAACCCCATCTGCAGGGCGCTCGTGACCGGTGCGCCGCCGCCGATGCCGCCGACGGCCGGCACGACCACGCCGTCGAGGCCGCCATTGGCCTGGTAGAAGAAGCGGCCGTTCCATTCCACAGGCAGCCGCATCTCGAAGCCGATCGCATAGCGCTTGCCGTCGACCGGGCTGACGCGCTCGCTCATCTGGCCCTGGACCAGGCAGTGGGCCGGTGCCGCCATGCTTGCATTGCCGATTGCGACCGGGCCCGCCGGCACGGACACGACATTGGCATACACCGTGCCCGGCAGCGCTGCCTTGGCGGCCAGGTCGCTGCACGAGAGCAGCGCGCCGGGTCGGGCTGGATCGAGTCGCGGCGTCGATGCATCCGTGCGGCCGGCACCGGCACAGGCCGCGAGCAAGGCGGCGGAAGCCAGTGCCACGGCGCCGAGCGAGAAGTCCCTGGTGTTCATTTTCATGTCGTCTCCTGCCGCTCAGGCCCGGGCCGCGCCCAGGTAGGTATCGATCACCCGCGAGTCGCCCGCCAGCTGGCGTGCTTCGCCTTCGACGCTGACGCTGCCCATCTCGAGCACGTAGCCGTGGTCGGCGACCTCGAGCGCCGCGCGCGCGTTCTGCTCGACCAGCATGATGGTCACGCCGGTCTTGCGCAGCGCGCTCACGGTGCGGAAGATCTCCTGCACCACCAGCGGTGCGAGCCCGAGGCTGGGCTCGTCGAGCATCAGAAGCGTCGGCCGCGACATCAGCGCCCGGCCGACGGCCAGCATCTGGCGTTCGCCGCCCGACAGCGTGCCGGCCAGTTGCAGCCGGCGCTCCTTGAGGCGGGGGAAGAGGGCATAGACCTGCTCGATCTGCTCGCGCCAATCGCGATTGCGCAGCCGCACCTGCCGGAACGCGCCGAGCACCAGGTTGTCTTCCACCGGCATGGTGGCGAACAGCTCGCGCTTCTCGGGCACCAGGGCGATGCCGAGCATCACGCGCTCCTCGAGCGACATGTCGCCGATCGGCCGACCGCGGAATTCGATCGTGCCCTTCGCGGGCAGCACGCCCATCAGCGCGTTGAGCAGGGTCGACTTGCCGGCCCCGTTCGGGCCGATCACGGTCACGACGCTGCCCTCGCCGGCTTGCAGGTCGATGCCGTGCAGCACCTCGGCGCGGCCGTAGCCGGCACGCAGGTCGCGAATGCGCAGAAGCGGTGTTGTCATGTCAATGTTCCGTTCCCAGATAGGCGGCGCGCACCTTCGGGCTCTGCTGCACTTCGGCCGGCGTGCCCTCCATCAGGTGGGTGCCGAATTCCATCACCACGATGTGGTCGCAGATGTCCATCACGAGCCCCATGTCATGCTCGACCAGCAGGATGCTCATGCCCGAGGCGCGCAGGCTGCGCAGCACGTCGGCGAGGGCCTGCTTCTCCTTGTGGCGCAGGCCGGCGGCCGGCTCGTCGAGCAGCAGCAGGGCCGGGTCGGCGCACAAGGCGCGCGCGATCTCCAGCAGGCGCTGCTGGCCCATCGCCAGGTTGCCGGCCAGCTCGTGCAACCACTCGCCCATGCCGACGCGCTGCAGCTGGCGCTCGGCCTCTCGCAGCAGCTCTCGCTCCTCGGCGCGGTCGATGTGCAGCATCGCTGCCAGCGCACCCTTGCGCCCGCGCAGGTGGGCGCCCAGCGCGACGTTCTCGAGCACCGTCATGTCGGGCACCATCTTGACGTGCTGAAAAGTCCGCGAGACGCCGCGCTGGGCGATGGCGCGCGAGGACAGCCCGCCGATCGCCTCGCCGCGGAAGYGCACCTGGCCGCTGCTGAGGCCCAGCACCCCGGTCACGAGATTGAAGGTGGTCGACTTGCCTGCGCCGTTGGGGCCGATCAGGCCGACCACCTGGCCGGCGCGGGTCTGGAAACTGATGTCGTTCACCGCCACGAGGCCACCGAAGGTCTTGCGGATCGCCTGCACGTCGAGCACCACTTCGCCGGCGGCCGGCTTGGCGCGCGCCGGCAGGTCTGGCGCATCGCGCCAGTCGACAGCGCGTTGCGGCCGCGGCAGCCGTCGGTCGATGAAGTCCCACAGGCCGTCGGGCAGGTACTTGAGCACCAGCACGATCAGGATGCCGAAGACGATCAGCTCGTAGCTACCGCTGGTGCCGATCAATTTCGGCAGCAGCACCTGCAACTGGTCTTCGAGCAGCTTGACGATGCCGGCACCAGCGATCGCACCCCACACGTGGGCGGCGCCGCCGAGCACCGCCATGAACAGGTACTCGATGCCCATTTTGAGGCCGAAGGGCGAGGGGTTCACGGTGCGCTGGAAGTGCGCGAAGAGCCAGCCCGACAGCGAGGCGAGCAACGCGGCCAGCACGAAGATGCCGACCTTGAAGCGAAGCGTGTTCACGCCCATCGCCTCGGCCATCTGAGAGCCGCCCGCGAGCGAACGAATGGCCCGGCCGCTGCGCGAGTCCAGCAGCCGGATCACCGCGAAGCAGGCGAGCAGCGCGAAGGTCCAGGTCACCGCGTAGAAGACCCGCTGCTGGCCGACTTCGAGGCCGAAGAGGCGCAGGCCCTTGACGCCCAGGATGCCGTCGTACTTGCCCAGCGCCTCGAGGTTACCCATCAGGTAGTAGAGCGAGAGTGCCCAGGCGATGGTGGCCAGCGGCAGGTAGTGGCCCGACATGCGCAGCGTGATGCCGCCGATGATGGCGGCGCTGAGGCCGGTCAGCGCCAGCCCGATGAACAGCGTGAGCCACGGCGAGAGGCCGAAGTTCACGCTCAGGTAGGCCGTCGTGTAGGCGCCGATGCCGACGAACGCGGCCTGGCCGAAGGAGGTCAGTCCGCCGACGCCGGTGAGAAGCACGAGACCCAGCACCGGCAGCGTGTAGATGCCGATGTAGTTGAGCTGGATGATCCAGAAGTTGGGCAGCGGCAGCAGCGGTAGGGCGGCGAGCAGCGCGACCAGCGCGAGCGGGCCCCAGGTGCGCAGCCGGCTCTTCGCGGGCCGCGCGGTCATGGGCGTGTTCAAGGTGGCGTCCATGTCAATGTTCCTCGTCCGAATGGCCGCTGGCGAGCGAGCGCCACAGCAGGACCGGCAGGATGATCGTGAACACGATCACTTCCTTGAACGAGCTGGCCCAGAACGAGCCGAAGGACTCGATCACGCCGACCGCGAGGGCGCCGAGCAGCGCTGCGGGATAGCTCGCCAGGCCGCCGATGACGCCGGCGACGAAGCCCTTGAGGCCGATCAGGAAGCCGGAGTCGTAGAAGATCGTGGTGGTCGGCCCGATCAGCAGGCCCGACAGCGCGCCGATCAGCGCGGCCATCGCGAAGGTGCGCTGCCCGGCCGCCTGGGTCGAGATGCCCATCAGCCGCGCGCCTAGGCGGTTGACCGCGGTGGCGCGCAGCGCCTTGCCGTACAGCGTGCGCTCGAAATAGAGCCACAGCGCGACGATCAGCGCCGCCGAGGCGATGAAGATGATCAGCGCCTGACCGTTGATGTTGAGCGGTCCGAGGGCGAAGCGGTCGTCCCAGAACGACGGGTTGCGAAAGCCCTCGGCGCCGAAGAACAGCAGGCCCAGACCGGTCATCGCGAAGTGCACGCCGACCGAGACGATCAGCAGCACCAGCGAACTGGCGCCGGCGAGCGACTGGTAGGCCACCCGATAGACCAGCGGGCCGTAGGCCGTGACGATGCACAGGGTCAGCAGCGCCTGCACCATCAGCGGCAGGTGGCGCGGCGCGGCCCAGGCGGAGACGGCGCAGACCGCGGCCGGTACGACGAAGGTGCGTGCCGCGGCCATCAGCGCGGGCGCCGCGCGGCCGCGATGGCGCCAGGTGGTGGCCAGTTCCATCAAGGCCGCGACGCCCGCGAGGATCAGCAGCAGCCAGACCGTTCCGGGAACCTGGCCGGTCTGGAAGATCGCCAGCGTGAGGGCCCCATAGGCGACGAACTCGCCCTGGGGAATGAAGATGACGCGGGTGACCGTGAACACGAGCACGATGCCCATGCCCAGCAGTGCATAGATCGCCCCGTTCGTGAGTCCGTCCAGCGTCAGGATGCTGGCGATAGAGATATCCATGAGGGCGTCGCGGCGCGCGTCTCCGTTTTCGGGGCGAGTTACTGCTCTTCGACCTTGAACTGGCCGTTGACGACTCTCAGCATCACGCCGGTCTCGTTGGTGTAGCCCCAGTGGTTCTGCGGCGTCCACTCGAGCACGCCGTGCGCGAGCACAGTGCGGCCCATCGTCTCCATCGCGTCGCGCAGCGCCGCGCGGAACTCGGGGGTCCCGGGCTTGCCCTTCTTGAGCGCGATCGGCACCGCCTTCTCGAGCACGGTGAGCGCATCGGCGCCGTGGCCGGCGAACTGGTTGCGCGAGCCGGGTCCGTAGGTCTTCTCGTACTGCTGCACGAACGCCACCGCGGCCTTCTTCGACGGGTGGGTCTCGGGCAGTTGCTCGGCGACCGTGGCCGGGCCCGAGACGACGAAGGTGCCTTCGGCATCCTTGCCCGCCGTGCGCATCAGGTCCTGCGTGGCGGCGGCGTGCGTCTGGTAGACCTTGCCCTTGAAGCCGCGCTCCATCACCGCCTTCTGCGGCATGCCCGCCCCGCTGCCGGAGGCGACGATCAGAATAGCGTCGGGGTTGGCCGAGGTGAGCTTGAGCACCTGGGCGGTGACGCTGGTATCGGCCCGGCCGAAGCGCTCGGTGGCGACGATCTTCATGCCGTTCTTCTCGGCCTCGGCGGTGAGCGCCTTGAGCCACAGTTCGCCGTAGGCGTCGGTGTAGCCCAGGAAGCCGATGGTCTTGACCTTCTGCGCCTTCATGTGCTGGACCACGGCATAGGCCATGACGTCGTTCGACTGGGGCAGCCGAAAGGTCCACTTGTCCTTGCCGGGAGGCAGGCCGGCCGGCGAGGCGGCGAGCTGCACCGTGCCCGATTCGGCGGCCACGTCGGCCATCGGGATCGCGACCGGGGTCGCCGCCGAGCCGATGATGACGTCGACCTTGTCCTCGGTCACCAGGCGCTGGGTGTCCTTGACGCCGGTGGTCGGATCGGTGGCATCGTCCAGCACCACGACCTTGAGGTTCTCGCCCGCGATGGTCTTCGGCCACAGCGCGATCTGGTTCTTGACCGGGATGCCGAGGCCGGAAGCCGGCCCGGTGAGCGGCAGCACGACGCCGACGGTGAGGTCGGCATGGGCGGCGCCGAAGAGACCGAGCGCCAGAGCGGCGGCGAGCAGGGTTGGTTTGGTCTTCATGGGAACTTGTCTCCAGGTGGGGCGAACGGGAACAGGGGCGGGGGGCTCAGCGCGGCGCCATGCGCAAGGCGCCGTCGAGGCGGATCACCTCGCCGTTGAGGTGGCCGTTGGTGACGATGTGGCAGGCCAGCGCGGCGAACTCCGAGGGATCGCCGAGGCGCGGCGGGAACGGGATCGAGGCCGCCAGCGACTGCTGGATCGGCTCCGGCAGCGTTTTCAGCAGCGGCGTTGCGAACAGGCCCGGCGCGATGGTGCAGACTCGGATGCCGTGCTGCGCGAGGTCGCGCGCCATCGGCAGCGTCATGCCCACCAGGCCACCCTTCGAGGCGCTGTAGGCCTGCTGGCCGACCTGGCCGTCGAAGGCCGCGACCGAGGCGGTGAACATCATCACGCCGCGCTCGCCGCCGTCCAGCGGGGCCAGTGCGGCGCAGCGCGCAGCGTAGAGGCGGCTGATGTTGTATGCACCGACCAGGTTGACGTTGACCACGCGCACGAAGTCCTCGAGCGGCGCTGCGCTGCCGTCCTTGCCGACGATCCGCTTGGCGCTGCCGATGCCGGCGACGTTCATGAGGATGCGGGCCGGGCCGTGCGCGGCCTCGGCCTTGTCGAGCGCGGCGGCGACGCTGTCGGTGTTGGTGATGTCGCAGACGCAGGCGACGCCGCCGATCTCGGCCGCGACCTTCTCGGCCAATTGCGAATTGACGTCGAGCACCGCGACCTTGGCGCCGAGGCGCGCGAGCTCGCGTGCGGTGGCTTCGCCGAGGCCGGATGCGCCGCCGGTCACGAGTGCGGCTTGTCCCTGGATGTTCATGGCATGTCTCCTTGTGGTCTGACGGTCTATCGGGGCTTGACGGTGAAGGGCAGCGTTTCGGCATGCAGGGCTTCGACCAGAGCGGCGCGGTGCTTGAGCACGGCGCGCTGGTTGATCGAACCCTTGTCGGTCACTTCGCCCTTGTCGATCGAAGGCGGCTCGGACACCAGGTGGGCCCGCGCGATGCGGTTGGCGCTGCCGGTGCTGGCGGCCGAGAGAGTGTCGAGCAGCTGCTGGAGCCAGGCCTGCGCCGGGGCGCTCTCGACCACCTGCTGCAGCGGCGCATCGGCGGCCAGGCCGGCCAGCGTGCGGATCGCCGGGGTCGGGAAGATCAGCGCGCCGACTTCCTTCAGGTTGATGCCGGTCAGCACCGCGTCCTGCACGTGCGGCGCACCGGCAGTGATGATCTTCGCGCGCAGCGGGCCGACGCTCACGAAGGTGCCGGTGGCGAGCTTGAAGTCTTCGGCGATGCGGCCGTCGAAGCGCAGGCCGCGGTGGATGTCCTCCTCGTCGATCCACTTGACGGCGTCGCCGGTGCACAGGAAGCCCTCTTCGTCGAAGGCTTCACGGGTCGCTTCGGGTGCGCGCCAGTAGCCCGGCGTGATGTTCGGGCCGCGATAGCGCACTTCGACCTTGCCGTCGACCTCGACCAGCTTGAGCGTCATGCCCGGCGTCGGCACGCCGACGTCGCCGGCGCGGACGTCGGGGCTGTTGATGAACATCGCCGAAGGGCCCGATTCGGTCATGCCGAGGCCGGTCGCCATCACGATGCGTTCGCCGATCTCGGCTTCCTGGATCTCGTGCAGCAGGTCCCACACCGGCTGCGCGAGCGCGGCGCCGGAATAGAAGAACATGCGCACCCGCGACAGCAGGGTCTTGCGCAGTTGGGCGTCGGCCTGCATCGCGTGCGCGATCGCCTCGAAACCGGTCGGCACGTTGAAGTAGACGGTGGGCGCGATCTCGCGCAGGTTGCGCAGGGTTTCCGCCATGCCGGCCGGCGTCGGCTTGCCGTCGTCGATGTAGAGCGTGCCGCCGTGGTAGATCGTGATGCCGACGTTGTGGTTGCTGCCGAAGGTGTGGTTCCACGGCAGCCAGTCGACCAGCACCGGGGGCTCCTCGGCCAGCGAGGGCATTGACTGCGCGATCTGCACCTGGTTGGCGCACCACATGCGCTGCGTGTTGATGACCGCCTTGGGCATCTTGGTCGAGCCCGAGGTGAACAGGAACTTGGTGATCGTGTCGGGCCCCGTGGCCTGCATGGCCGCATCGACCGCATGGGTGGCGGGCGTGGCGAGCAGGCTGTCGAAGGAGGTGATGGCGCGGCTTGCGAGATCGGGCGACGGTGTTCCCTTGTCCTCCGCACCGCCGTGGCCGCGCTGCAGCACGACCTCGACATCGGCCGGCACGACCGCGGCGATGGCCCGGCCGAAGCGCGAGGCGTCGCTCGCGAACACCAGGCCGGGCGTGAGCGTCTCGACGATGTGGCGCAGTTTCTCGTAGTCCTGGCTGACGGTCGAGTAGGCCGGCGACGCCGGGCAGTAGGGAATGCCGGCGTAGATGCATGCGAGGGCCAGCTTCGCGTGCTCCAGGCTGTTCTCGCTGAGGATCATGACCGGCCGTTCGGCGTCGAGGCCGCGGTTCAGCAGGGCCTGGCCGATGCGGCGCGCATCCTGCAGCGCCTGCGCATAGCTCAGGTGCTTCCAGTCGCCGGTGCTGCCGTCGGCCAGCTGCTCGCGCCGCGCCATGAAGCTGCGGTCGGGGGCCGCTTCCGCCCAGTGCATCAGGCGGTCGGTGATGCGCTCGGCATAGTCCTTGAGCGGCTCGGCGGCTTCGATGTAGCGCACGCCTGCCGCGCCTTCGCGCACGCTCACGCGGCGCACGCCGAAGGTCACGGGACGGTAGCGCGGCGTGAGGGCAGTGGGGCGATGGGCTTGCATGGGATCCTTGGGTTCTGTCTCAGTTCTTCTGAACCTTGGCGGCCTTGCCCTCGAGGAAGGCGCGCACGCGTTCCTTGGCCTCGGGCGCGCTCTGCGCGATGCCGGCCATCAGCGCTTCGGTGAAGAAGCCATGGTCGGCCGGCTGCTCGGCGATGCGCGGCAGCGCGTGCATCAGCGCGTAGTTGGTCAGCGGGGCATTGGTCGCGACGCGCCTGGCCAGTTCGATTGCCTTGTCGAAGGCGCTTCCTTCGGCCACCAGGTACTGCGCGAAGCCGGCGCGCTCGCCGTCCTCGGCGTTGTAGACCCGGCCGGTCATCATCATGTCGGTCATGCGGGCGGCGCCGATCAGCTTGGGGATGCGCACCGAGCCGCCGCCGCCGACGAAGATGCCGCGCGAGCCCTCGGGCAGCGCATAGAAGGTGGTGCTGTCGGCCACCCGGATGTGGCAGGCGCTGGCCAGTTCGAGCCCGCCGCCGACCACCGCGCCGTGCAGCGCCGCGATCACCGGCACCGGGCCGTATTGCACGAGGTCGAGCGCTGCGTGCCACATGCGCGAATGCTGCAGCCCCTGGCCGGCGTCGCGCTCCTGGAGCTCCGACAGGTCGAGGCCGGCGCAGAAGTGCGGGCCTTCGCCGTCGATCACCGCGGCACGCACCGAGGAGGGCAGTTTTTCGAAGGCGTCGCGCAGTGCCAGGATCAGCGCGTCGGACAGCGCATTGCGCTTGGCGCCCCGGGTGAGGCGAATGACGGCGATGTCGTCCTGGAGTTCGAGGTGGAGGTCGGGGTGGGTCATGATTGCATTCCGGAGTACGATCGATTATGGTTATGAAAAATAACCAATTCAAGCCGCATGATGGTGTGCGGCCCTAGGACTTACCCTAACTTTTGGAGACAGGCCATGGATCATCAGAACCTCATCGCGATCGACACCCATACGCACGCCGAGGTGAGCTGCTGGAACCCCTTCGACAACTATGGCGAGGAGTACGACCGCGCCGCCGACAAGTATTTCAAGTCGGTCCGTCGCCCGACCATCCAGGAAAGCATCGACTACTACCGCGAGCGCAAGATCGGCCTGGTGATGTTCATGGTCGATGCCGAGTCGAACATGGGCCGGCGCCGGATTCCCAACGAGGAGATCGCCGAGGCCGCGCAGAAGAACTCCGACATCATGATCGCCTTCGCCAGCATCGATCCGCACAAGGGCAAGATGGGCGCGCGGGAGGCCCGCCGGCTAATCGAGGAACACGGCGTCAAGGGCTTCAAGTTCCATCCCACGGTGCAGGGCTACCACCCCTACGACAAGATGGCCTGGTCAATCTACGAGGTGATCGCCGAGCATGGCCTGCCGGCCGTGTTCCATACCGGCCACAGCGGCATCGGCTCGGGCATGCGCTGCGGCGGCGGCCTGCGGCTGGAGTACAGCAACCCGATGCACCTCGACGACGTCGCGATCGACTTCCCCGACATGCAGATCGTCATGGCGCACCCGAGCTTCCCGTGGCAGGACGAGGCGCTCAGCGTCGCGACCCACAAGCCCAACGTCTGGATCGACCTCTCGGGCTGGAGCCCGAAGTACTTCCCGAAGCAACTGGTGCAGTACGCCAACACATTGCTGAAGGACCGCGTGCTGTTCGCCAGCGACTACCCGCTGATCACGCCCGACCGCTGGCTCAAGGACTTCGAGGATGCCGGCTTCAAACCCGAGGTGATGCCGGGGATCCTCAAGGGCAATGCAGTGCGGCTGCTGAAGCTCGACCAGTAGCTTCGGGCGGGCTCACGACCGTTCGTCCTCGGTCCGCTCGCGGTCCCAGGCGCCGCTGTTGCGCTGCCGCCGCTCCTCGCGCTCGCGCGCCATCTGCTCCTGGAACTGCTGGCGGCCCTTCTTCGCCACCGCGATCAGCTTGGCGCGGTCGCCCTTGTAGTGCGGGTAGGTCTCGTGCATCAGCTCGATGTTGCGGCGCCGGAAGCGCATCGCATTCTCGCGCGCCTCGTGCGCCGGCCAGCCGATCGCCTCGAGGACCGAACGGGCGCTGCGCAGCGAGGATTCGAACATCTCCCGCTCGACGAATTCGACCTGGCGGTCGAGCAGCTGGTAGAGGTGGTTGACGTTGCGCGCCCGCACCACCAGCTTGGCCTGCGGGAAGTGCTTCTGCGCCAGGTCGACGATCTGCAGCGATTGCTCCATGTCATCGACCGCGATCACCAGCACCTCGGCGCTGCCGGCGCCGGCGGTGCGCAGCAGGTCCAGCCGCGTGGCGTCGCCGTAGAACACCGGGATGCCGAATTCGCGCAGCGCCTCGATGGTGTCCGGGTCGTGGTCCAGCACCGTGATGCGGACGCTCTGCGCGCTCAGCATCCGCCCGATGATCTGGCCGTAGCGCCCGAAACCGCAGATCACCACCTTGGCGTCCTGCTGCTCCGAGATCTCTTCCAGGGTCCCTGGCGTGTGGGCGCTGTAGCGCGGCAGCACCCACCTGTCGATCGCCACCAGCAGCAGCGGCGAGACCAGCATCGACAGCGCCACGGCGGCGATCAGGAAGGAGGCCACGCCGTGCGGCAGCACGTCGGGCCCGGCGGCCTGGAAGACCACGAAGGCGAACTCGCCGCCCTGCGCCAGCAGCAGCGTGAATACCGGCCGCTGCTGGTAGGGCACCGCCATGGCCTTGGCCAGGGCGTAGATGACGACGAACTTGACCGYCAGGAAGGAAACCACCACCAGCGCCATCAGTGCGGGATGCTCGAGCAGCACGCCGAAATCAATGCTCATGCCGACCGCGATGAAAAACAGGCCCAGCAGCAGGCCCTTGAAGGGCTCGATGTCGGTCTCGAGTTCGCGCCGATATTCGCTTTCCGCCAGCAGCACGCCGGCCAGGAAGGCGCCGAGCGCCATCGACAGGCCGATGAACTGCATCAGCGCCGCGATCGCGACCACCAGCAGCAGCGAGGTGGCTGTGAAGATCTCGGGCGTGTTGCTGCGCGCGATCCAGCGCAGCAGCGGCCGCAGGGCCAGCCGGCCGCCGACCACGATGGCGGCGACCACGCCGACGATCTTCAGGCCCTCGAGCGTGCGGTCCCATCCGGTCAGGTCGGGTCCGGTGTCGGGGCCGACCGCCAGCAGCGGCAGCAGCGCCAGGATCGGAATCGCCGCCACGTCCTGGAACAGCAGGATCGAGAAGCCGGCCTGGCCGCTTGGCGTCAGCAGCAGGTTGCGCTCGGCGAACACCTGCAGCGCGATCGCGGTCGACGACAGGGCCAGCCCGAGCGCTGCCACCAGCGACACGCGCCAGTCGGCGCCCGCCGCGTAGCCGACCGCGAACAGCACCGCGGCGCAGCCCAGCACCTGGGCCGAGCCCCAGCCGAAGATCGGCCGCCGCAGGCTCCAGAGTCGCTTGGGCTCGAGCTCGAGGCCGACCAGAAAWAGCATCAGCACGACGCCGAACWCGGCGAAATGCAGGATGTCCTCGACGTTGGTGACCAGGCCCAGGCCCCAGGGCCCGATGGCGATGCCGGCCACCAGATAGCCGATGATGGCGCCCAGCCCGAGCGCCTTCGACAGCGGCACCACGAGCACCGCGGCGCCCAGATAGATCAGCGAGTTGACCAGCCAGCCTGGTAGGTGTTCCATGCTCAGGCTTCCTCGTGGCTGGCCGGCCGGTCTGTCTCGGGCACCGGGCAGCTGACGCAGACGTCCAACTCCTCGAGCTCGGGCCAGTCGGGGTAGCTCTGGAGCCGCTCCTTGAAGATTTCGACGTGCGCGCTCAGCGCGGCCGTCGTGGCGCTGCGGGCGCCGTGGAACAGCAGCGGCGGCAGGAAGCGCATGCCGCACAGCGCCGCCGTCTGCTCGTAGGGCGGCAGGAAGGCGTCGAAGAAATAGCGGTTGTAGCTTTGGGGGTGGTAGCTGCTCTCGGGTCCGCCGGTGGTCGCGACCAGCCAGCAGTCCTTGCCTTCCAGCGCCCGGCCGCCGGTGCCGTAGGCCCAGCCGTAGTCGAGCACTTCGTCGATCCAGAGCTTCTGTAGTGCCGGCATCGAATACCACTGGATCGGATGCAGCAGCACCAGCAGGTCGGCGCGGGTCAGGCGGGCCTGCTCGGCCCTGACGTCGATCGCGTAGTCGGGGTAGGTGTCGTAGAGGTCGTTGACGTCGACGCCCGGCGTGGCCTGCGCGGCTTTCAGCAGCCGGAGGTTGACGTGCGATTCGCGCCAATGCGGATGAGCGGCGATCACGTAGATGCGCGCCGGACTGTTGTTGTTGGGTGGGGTCGACATGGCGCGAACATTAGCGCACTCCGCAGGCGGCTACTATGACGCTTTTGTTCAGCCTGTCGGAGTCTTGAATGCCGGTAGTCCTGGTCRCCAATCCCAAGGGCGGCGTCGGAAAATCCACGCTCGCCACCAACATCGCGGGCTATTACGCCAGCCGCGGATACCCGGTGCTGCTGGGCGACATCGATCGCCAGCAGTCGTCGCGGCTCTGGCTCGGGCTGCGGCCGCCGCAGGCGCGAACGATCCTCAGCTGGGAGGCGACCGAGGACGGCAGCGTGGTGAAGCCGCCACGCGGCACCACACATGCGGTCATCGACACCCCGGCCGGGCTGCACGGATCGCGCTTCAAGGAGGCGCTGGCGTTGGCCGAAATGGTGCTGGTGCCCCTGCAGCCGAGCATCTTCGACATCTACGCGACCCGCGATTTCCTCGACAAGCTGCTCGCCAACCGCCATGCCGGCAAGACCCGGATCGCGCTGGTGGGCATGCGCGTGGACGCCCGCACGCTGGCCGCGGACCGGCTGCGCGAGTTCGTCTCCGGCCTCGACGTCCCGGTGTTGGGCGAATTGCGCGACACCCAGATCTACGTCCAGCTGGCGGCCCGTGGGCTGACGCTGTTCGACATTGCGCTCGGCCGGGTGCAGCGCGACTTGGAGCAGTGGCAGCCGATCATCGATTGGCTGGAAGCCTGAGAGGCCCCCACGCTCGTCACTTCGTGTACTTGCTGCCCCCCGAGGGGGCGCGGACCCCCTTGGGGCGGCCCGGCGTCGGTCTGAGCCCGTGTTTACCCCGAGCCGCAATGTCCCGGCGTGGACAGGAGCGGTGCCGGGGCGCCGCTAAAGTGAAGCGATGAAAAAGACCTTCCAGACTCTTCAGGATCTTGCCGCGTGCGTCGGCCAGGAAGTCGCCGTGAGCGACTGGATCACCATCACCCAGGCGCAGGTTGACCAGTTCGCCGAGGCGACCGGCGATCACCAATGGATCCATGTGGACGTCGAGCGCGCCAAATCCGGGCCTTTCGGCGGCCCGATCGCCCATGGCTTCCTGACCCTGTCGCTGCTGCCGCGCCTCTATGAAGCGGCCTTCGAAGTGGTCGAATCGCGCATGGGCGTGAACTACGGCCTGAACCGCGTGCGTTTCATGGCGCCGGTGCCGGTCGGCGGCCGGGTCCGCGGTCGCATGAAGCTGCTGAGCTCGGAGCCGATCGCCAACGACGGACTGCAGATGACCTGGGAAACGACCATCGAGCTCGAAGGTTCGCCGAAGCCGGCCTGCGTCGCTGAGTCGGTCGTCCGCCGGTACAAGTAGCTCACGCGAAGCCGTTCTGCCGCCAGGCTTCGAACACCGTCACCGCAACCGCGTTCGACAGGTTGAGGCTGCGCTGGCCCTCGCGCATCGGCAGCCGCAGCCGCTGCGGCGCGGCCAAGCTCTCGCGCAGTTCCGGTGCCAGGCCGCGGGTCTCCGAACCGAACACCAGCCAGTCGCCGGGGCGGAAGGCGACGTCGTGCACCCGTCGGGTGCCGCGCGTGGTCAGGGCGAACATCCGGTCGGCCGGCGGCTTTTGGCTATCGAGCAGTGACTGCCAATTGGCGTGGCGCAAGAGCGTGGCGTACTCGTGGTAGTCCAGCCCGGCGCGACGCAGCAGGCGGTCATCCATCGAAAAACCCAGCGGTTCGACCAGGTGCAGGGTGCAGCCGGTGTTGGCGGCCAGCCGGATCACGTTGCCGGTGTTGGGCGGGATCTCGGGCTCAACCAGGACGATATGGAACATGCCGCGATTGTCGGTCGCGCGCCAAAGTGCGGCCTAGTCGTGACCTAGTACAATATCCTCTAAATATCTTTCATTGATATCGGATGTGAGGTAGTCTCGGGTGCATGAGTCGAGGACGACAAGCGCAGGCGATCAAGTTGTCGCGAGAAGATCGCAAGACTCTTGAACTATTGACCCGTCGAGGCACCGCCGAGCAGCGCCAAGTGGTTCGAGCGCAGATCGCGTTGATGTGCCACGCAGGGGCGTCGACGACGGCGATC
>NZ_JBFUIU010000074.1:0-20224 GCF_056401695.1 Variovorax sp. P4_D9 | reverse complement strand
CGCCGGTGGCGGGGGCCCCGGTGGCGGGGGCCCCGGTGGCGGTGGCCCCGGCGGCGGCGGTGGTCCCGGCGGCGGCGGGGGACCAGGTGGCGGCGGGGGCCCAGGGCGATAGCGCTGGCAGGAATTCACATTCGGTGAGACGTCATCGGGACAACGATCGCCCTGAATCAGTTCTTTCGGCCGGTCCTGCCTGTCGCGATCGCCTGACGTGCGCCAGGTAGGCAGCGGTTCCTGCCTTTCCCGGGCGCACGGCGGACGCACACTGTGAGGTCGATTCCGGTCATCCAGGTGCCCGGAGATCCCAGCACCCCGACGTGGCGCGAACACCGCGCGCCTCGCACGTCGGCGCGTCGTCCTCAAATGAGAGGATGCCGAGCCACCTCTGGACGGGAAGAGTGATCGATGACGCGCAACGGGGCTGACGTCAGGACTGCTTGTCCGAGGTTGGGATGAAGCGGCGCTTGAAGGAGAAAGAAATATGCTCACCACAGACCAAAAAGAAGCCATCCTTCGCAAGGCAGGCATGGCTGTCCCGGAATTCCCAACGAGTCGCTCGGAGGCGAAGGACCACGACCGGAACGAGCAGGCACACGACACGCCCAGGTCGTCGGTGGAGCGTCGACAGGCGATCGAGGAATGGGCCGCCGCCGTCCAGGCGCTCTACGTGGAGTACGTCGCGAGGCGCGCGGCGAAGAGCTTGCGGGATGCAGAGGAGGCGCGTCAGTTGGCCGCGCTGCAACGAGCGGGGGAACGATCACGCGCGTGAAGGCGGCAATGCCGTCGCAGCGACGCAGGCGGGCCGACCCTGATGACACGGGAGAGGACTGCTGCTGCGTCGCCGACTTCGAACGCGCAGGTCGAGGTCTGAGGATGCCCAATCGGGCATGGCCGATGGCTCAGCCAATTGCGACTTTCAACCGGTCGATGCCCGCTCCATGGCACTTGTCCAGGGCCCTGGCGGATGATCGCGGTCGTCAAGCTTGGCCTCAAAGACGTTCCCACCTTTCTCGAGCATGCCGATGATGCGATCGGTGATCGCCTGTCGCACGCCCAGCCCACCCTGGCTTTGATCCCTGCCCTGGTTGTCGACAGGCTCTGCTTTGGGTGAGCCTCGGGGGGTACGGGGGGAACGCCCGTGGGGTTCGGGTGTTCGCATCGCGCTGACGAGGAATGAAAGTGGCACGCATGGTGGGCCTTTCTGCGGGTGTGCCGCGTCGGTGGAAGATCTGCTTTCGGAGCCGCCTCGACGCATGACAAGCGAGCGGAAGGACCGCAGTCCAGGGACCGACCGGAGGCCGCCGCAGCCGAGCGCAGCGAGGACCGGGTGAGGACGGTGGCGCAGCCCGAAGCCCTGGACGGCGAACCGCGCGAGCTATGCGTCGAACCCGAGGTGGCTTTGAAGGCAGATCCGCCGCGGCATGACCGTGCCGACGGCGCATGCCCGTTCAGGCAGCAGCGTCACGCGGCAAGGCCGCGCCCTCGCGGTCTCTACCGCGCAGGTGGCACGCCAGACGAACCAGGCGAAGTGAACGTCGTGCGATCAGGCACGACCCGGCGGACGTTCCGCGCGAAGCGAGGCACCTGGGGGTCGCACGCGGATCTCGAGGAGCCGCGAGGCACTACATTGCCGGGGTGCCTACCCCTGCCCTCACCCTGTTCGATTACGCTCGCTTCGTCGAGGCCTGAAACGCGCGTCGACGGTGCGCGGCTGTCCGGCGCGCGCGCGGTCAACGTGAACTCGTGGCCCTGTATTGGGATATCGGGCAAGCCATCCGCGAGCAACAGGCGAGCCGGGGATGGGGCGACGCGGTGGTGGATCGGCTCGCGCGCGACCTGAAGGCTTCCTTCCCGGGGACCACCGGCTTTTCGGCGGCGAGCCTATGGCGCATGCGTCAGTTTCACGAGAGCTATTCGGCGCCCGAGTTGCTCGCACAGCTTGTGCGAGAAAGTGAGCGCGATGCCAAGCGCACCCGAAACCCCAAGGCGCTGACCGCCATCGACCAACGGCAAGTCGCACAAGCTGTGCGAGAAATGGTCGAAGCGGTGCCCTGGGGGCACCATGTCAACCTGCTGTCCAAGCTCGACGACCCGGCGCAGCGGCTGTACTACCTGAAGACCACCGCCCGCTTCGGCTGGAGCCGCAACGTGCTGCTCAACCAGATCAAGGCCCGGGCCTACAAGCGCTCGCTGGCCGAAGACAAAGTGCACAACTTCGCGCTCGCGCTGCCCGAGCACTTTGCGGAGCAGGCCGAGGAGGCGCTCAAGAGCAGCTACAACCTGGAGTTTCTTGGCATCCGGCGCGAGATCAAGGAGCGCGAACTCGAGGACCACCTGATCGACCGGCTGCGCGACTTCATCCTCGAGTTGGGTTACGGCTTCTGCTTTGTCGGGCGCCAGTACCGACTCACGCTCGGGCGCAAGGAGTACTTCATCGATCTGCTTTTCTACCACCGCTTCCTCAAGGCGCTGGTGGCGATCGAGCTCAAGATCGGGCCCTTCGAGCCGGAGTTCGCCAATGCATGCCTCCCGCAGTCTTCGCAGGCGCTAGAAGTCGCGAGGCATCATGCTCCCTTGAACCCGTGCAGGCAGTGTCGGACGACCCCAGTCTGATGGAGACATTCGCGCTATCAAGAGTGTCCACTCGGCAGCGCGGTGTCGATGGGCGGCCGAGACAAGGACCCTGGTTCAGGCTTGTGCGATCGTCGTCAACGCCACGGACTGGATCACGAACCGGTGCGCGGAAGGCCACTGCAGGCACCTGTGGGAAGGGTGACGAGTCTCTCGCAGTGGAAGCGGGGACGAAGGCATTCGGGGCGCCTGCCGAGGGCGGGGAGGGCTTGTCTGGATGGCTTCACGCTACCTCACCGTTCTCGCGTTCAAGGCCCTGCGCGCGCTTCGCGTGCTCGGCGCGTGCCGCGCGCCCGCGGCGTGCTCTTGAGAGCTCGACCTCGAGGTTGTCCTTCTCGGCGCACCGGATGATCCCGATCGACGGGCCGTCGTCGGGGGCATGCTCCTTCTCGTTGCGGAGGTTGAGATAGAAATCCATTTTCCCAGTCGGCGAGCAATGCGTTCGGCGCGCTGAACATGAGAAGCAAAATCCACGGCCGCTGCGGGGTGCGATCTGCATGCGTTGAGGTTCGCTAGTTGACCGGTCCACGATCCTGCGGCGCCGTCGGGTCCTTGGCAGAAGCCACCTTGAACACGCTCAGCTTGCCATCGCCCTCCAGGCGCGCAATGCGGACGTCCGAGAGTTGTTCGACGCCGGCTTCGCGCAGCTTGCTCTCCAACTCGTCCATGGTGATCATTTCTCGCTTCATGGCCTTGCGAACGACGCGCCCATGCCGGATCAAGACCTCTGGCTGCGGCTCAAGAAACTTCGCCAACCAATACACGAGGGTGCCTCGGACGACCATGTGCCACACAGGAAACTCGCGGGCGAAAATCTCCGCGAGCTCGCTCATGCCGGCGCCCCCATGGCGGTGCCATCGGAGGACCCCGCCGCCAGCCGGTGTGCGACCGCCCGGATCAGGGCGTCGGCAAATCCGCCCGCGGCTCGTGCCACGCGCGTGGCGCTCGTCGTGACCCGCGGGCGAGCGCTCCAGGCAATGGCAGCACCCAATGCCTCGAGCGCGTGGACGAGGTCGACATCCTCGCCGCACGCCAGGTGCCGAAAGCCGCCCGCGCGACGATACGCCGCTGCCGACACACCGAGGTTCGCGCCATGAATGTGTCGATGCGCATCGGCGTCGAGATAGGTCTGCCCGAAATGGCAGCGCAGGAGATCAGCATCCCGCCCGTGGGGAGTCCAGTCCTCGACCCCAACGGTGCCGCAGACCGCGTCCACCCCCAGGTCCAGTTGCTCAGCGATCCAGCCCGGCGAGACGAGGGTATCGGCATCCGTGAACGCGAGCCACCGGGCACCTCTCGCGAGGAGGAGCTCGGCGCCGGCGGCCCTTGCCGCGCCGACGTTGCGCGCCTGGACGGGCAACGTCATCGCCCCTGCTTGCGCCGCCAGGGCACCTGTATGTCCGTGCACGAGTCGGTTACGACCACCAGTTCCACCGGTTCGGCTTTCAGTCGACCGTCTCGTGACGCGGTCGGGATGCGCTCGATGCAAGCGACGACGACGTCTTCTTCGTTGTGCGCGGAGACGACAACACCGATCATGTCACTCTATGTTGTGCGCTCGGTCACAGGTCGCGGTTGCGACCACCGAGGCTGGCACAGTAGGCAGCGACCAGGGCGCCAATCACCAGGGACAGGAAAATCCAGAGCGAGCCGTAGGCAGTTGTCTTACGCGCGGCGTCTGCCGCGCCCTTCGCCTTAGCCTTGCCCTGCGCGAGTGCGGCCTTGGCACGGGCGTAGCTATCGTTGACACGCTTCTCGGCATCCGCCTGGTTCAGTCCGGTTCGCTGCGAAACGAGCTGCGCCACATAGCGGCTGTCTTCCGGGGGAAGGGCGCCGGTGCGCAGGGCATTGGCAAGAATGCGGCTGACTTCCGCGGTCGAGGA
Organism: Variovorax sp. P4_D9; assembly: GCF_056401695.1. NCBI lineage: Bacteria > Pseudomonadati > Pseudomonadota > Betaproteobacteria > Burkholderiales > Comamonadaceae > Variovorax > Variovorax sp. P4_D9. The sequence goes on along the minus strand of NZ_JBFUIU010000074.1, from coordinate 15,713 downwards.
CGGGTTGCCCACCGGCGCGCCCGTTCCCGATGGGGCGCTGGCATCCGCGCCCGTGGGTGCCGCAGGGGCTCCGGGATCCTTCCGGAACAGGGAATCGACCCAGTAGCCCATAGGTCCGCCGGCTGTGTCCTCGCCCGGGCGGCTGGCCGCGGTCGCGCCGGCGGCGCCAGCCGCACCGGTCGCCGCAGTGCTTGCGACGCCAGTCGCCACCGTCATGCCGGCCCGTGCCCCCGCGCTCAGTGTCGAACCAACGACGGAGGCCAGAAGCACCGAGGTGACCAGCGTGGCGACGCCCCAGGCCAGGAATCCGTGCGCGGTGTCCCGGAAGCGCGCCTCATCGGTGTGGATGCCCGTCCACTTGCTGCGAAGGCGACCGGCCAGGTAACCGCCCAGGCCGGAGGCCGCAATCTGCGTGAATGTGAGCCAGAAGATCGCCGCGATGCCGACCGTCTTGACTTCCGCGCCCTCGCCTTCCCAGGGCGAGGTTATCCCAAGGCCCATGCCGGTGCCCAGCAACAGCATGATTAGCGACAGTGCGGCGGCCGCGCATGCTCCGGCAAGAATCGCAGGCCACGATACGCCACTGCGGGCGGCGCTTTCGGGCTCGACGAGCCCGACACTCGCCCGAGCGCCAGGAACCGCCCCCGCCTCTTGAATGTAGTTCGCCATCTTTTTTCCTTGGTGATTGAAGCGCCATGGGACAAGGTAAACGAACGTACTTCTGTACGTTAGAGGCGATACAAGAAGTAGGCGGCGCACCTAGGCAGCTTGCGCGGGGAACTGCGCAGGTCGTCCGGCTGTCCTGGCAAGTTCGAGAGGGGCGAGCGACGGCAAGCTCTTGCGCAGTGCGCGGCGGTCCCTGCCCTGTGCGTCCCGCAATGGCCGGGCGGCCGCAAAGGCGCCGCGTCAGAATGTGCCTCAAGGCTTGAGCGGCGGATTCTCACAACCCTATGCGGACGACCCAAAATAGTCTTTGCAGCTTGAGAGTTGACTGAAATCCGGCAGCCACCCGCACCGTCGAGCAACGCATGAACCCGTGCCCCCAGCCGACGCATCATTGGAGACGCCATGGACGACGTGAAGAAGACCGGCCTCGATCGCAAGCTGATCCCCCTCGGCGATCTGCACGAGTTCGATCGCAGGTTCGAAGCCCTCGACTGCACGGCTGAAAGACTCAGGAGGGCGAAGGGCACCCGGAGGTCGACATGATCATCCAGATGCTCTTTGCCGCCTGGCAACGATTGCAGGCCTGTTTGCGCCAGCGCAGCGGTGGATCATGAAGGCTGCCCGACGTGAGTACCTGGAGGCTGTCGCCGAGTTCGAGCGTGGCTGCAGGGCGTTCGCCGCCGGGATGGATACGGTCCTGCAGCCCGCCAATACGCAAGGCGCCAGTTCGGCGGCACGGGGCATCCTGTCGCCCTTCGGGCCGCGCAAGCCCGCCAAGCGAGCGCGGCGGCGCGATCCCTCGGCGGACCGTCATCGTGTCTAGCTGGGCTGACGCCGTCCCACCGCCAGGCGCGCCGAGCGCCCTCGACAGGGACAGGCGGCGCTCGTAGATTTCCGCGATGGCCGCCTGCGACACGCCTCCCGATCCGCTCGAAAAGTACTGGTCGAAGCGCGACTTCACGGGGGCATCCGAGCCGCGCGGCGAGCGCAAGTCCAGGTCTTGGACACATGCAATAGGGCCGGCCGAGATCAGGCCCCTCGCGAAAGACGCTATCTCATGAGCCGCCGCGCTCAACCCATCGCGAACTCAGGATTGGATCGTGACGTCCGCGTCGGGTGTGCGGGCTGGAACCTGCCGCTCGCCAACCGCGCCGGTTTCGGCGAGGGTGGTTCGCAATTGGCCCGCTATGCCACCCGCTTCAGCGCCGTGGAGATCAACAGCTCGTTCTACAAGCCGCACCGCCGACAGACGTACGAGCGCTGGGCCGCCAGCACGCCGCCCGACTTTGCGTTCAGTGTGAAGGTCCCCAAGACCATTACGCATGAGATGCGCCTGGCCGCGGCGATGCCGACGTTCGACGCGCTCCTCGAGCAAGCGCAAGGGCTGGGGACGAAACTGCGCTGCCTGCTCGTACAAATTCCGCCAAGTCTTGCTTTCGATGCCAGATTGGCGGGCCACTTCGGCGCCCAACTGCGCCGGCGCCATATCGGACCGGTGGCGGTCGAGCCGCGGCACGCGAGCTGGTTTTCGGTCGAGGCGGACAGCCTGATCGCGACGTTCAGATTCGCCCGCGTGCTTGCCGATCCCGTGCGCCACGTCGCAGGCGCGGCACCAAGCGGCTGGCACAAGACCATCTATCTCCGGCTTCACGGTTCGCCGCGGATCTACTGTCCGGGTATGAAGACGCCCTGCTTGCGTCGCTCGCGGCTCGGCTCCTTGAGGCGGCAAGAGACGCTGAGCACTGTTGGTGCATCTTCGACAATACCGCGGCGGGCGAGGCGGTGGGCGAGGCGCTGCGGCTGAGCGCCAGCTTGGGCCGGGCACCCGACGATCGGCCGACGCGGTAGGACAAATCTCGCCTCCTCTTCAGTCGCCCGCTGAGGCGCGAATGTCGGCGCGCGCGCGACATTGTTCTCACGGCCTCGGCAAAACTCACGGGTACTCCAAGGCTGCGAGGGCCCTCGGAAAGACAACAAAGTCGCCGGAGGGCCCTTCGTTCTTTCACACGCAAAGAGATCGCGCGGGCGCAAGAGCATATCGACATTGAGCAAGAATTGAAACAACCGCTCAAGCCGGGCAGCGGCGATCGTTCGGATTCGTGTCCCGTGGGTGCGCCGCCGAGGCCCGAGTTCCGAGACCAATCTGTGGATAAGGTTGTGAATTCCTTGAGTGCCGGGATGACTGGAGCACGATCCCATGCGGCTTCCGGCTAGGTTGCCTGCGGAAGAGGCAACCTGACACGGCCGACGTTCTCCGCGAGGGCAAATGCGAGACAGGCTTGAAGTTTCACAAGACATGCGTTCAGGGGAACTGTTACCAGGTGGAGCGTTTCGCATGTCGTCCGGCCGATGACCCTCGTCACAGAGCCAGGCGCAACGGATGGGCGGCAACCTATCCGCGCAAGCTGGATGGTGCCAGCGTAGGTGACGTCAATCATCCGCCCATGTAGGTCCTCTCCCGACGCCGCCGTTGAGGTTGGCCGACGCCAGGCGACGCCTGCCTGGAATGAACTCGATGTCATGAACAGGCTGACTGACTTGATCGACCGAATCCAGGGGCTGGCGAAGGAGGAGGCCACTAGACAGCCCACCGCGAATGAATGGTTGACCGAACAGGACAAGGAGGCCCAGCGACACCTGAATAAGGGCGCTTCTGAGAGTGACGGGCTCAGGAATGCCGGATCAAGGCGAAAATTCTGGCCCGTCGTTTCACGCCGACTTCGCGCATGACAATTGACATTGCGAAAGACATCGCGGTCGCCGACGCGCGCCGGCAGGCGCGCTTCCACCCGTCCTCGGCAGTCGTGCGCGCGTTCTGCGCCGACGATCTGACGAAGCGCAGCACTCGATCCGTGTGTTCTGCGCAAGGGCGAATGTGGCCGAGGCCTTGCGTCTGCTTGTGACTACAAGTCCTGACCGTTCACGGACAGGGTCGGATGGCCTCCACTCTTTTTGGCCCACTTCAATGATGATTTCTCCACGCCGAACCTTCCTCCGCACCGCGGTCTGTCTTGCTGCGGGCGCCACCGCGTGGCTCGCGCATGCTGCAGCGAAGACAGACTCGAAGGGTGCCGCCGCCTCGGGGCCCGCCGCGCTCGACAGGCTCAACGCGGCCCACGAGACACCGATGCTCGTGCAGGGCTCGCGTGGCGCCGCGGTCATGCGGGCGCAGATCCTGCTCGACCGCGCCTGGTTCTCGCCCGGTGAGATCGGCGGAGGCTTCGACGCCAACATGCGCCGCGTGGTGACGGCCTACCAGAAAGCGAACGGCCTCGCCGAGAGCGGCAAGGTCGATGCCCCGACCTGGGCGACGCTGCAAGCCGACACCGCGCCACTGTTCGCCACCTATGCGATCACCGAAAAGGACGTAGTCGGCCCCTACGCACCGATCCCGAAGGAGATGGCTGATCGCGCGAAGCTCAAGTCAATGGGCTTCGAGGACCTGCAGGAAGCCATTTCGGAGACACATCACATGTCGCCCAAGGCCCTGGCCGAGTTCAACCGCAGGGTGAAATTCCACGCCGGCGACGAAATCGTGGTCGTCAACGTCACGGGCGCGGCCGATGCCAGCGTCGTCAAGGCCGCCAAGTCGATCGAGATCGACAAGAGCGAACACATGCTGTTCGTCCTCGACGGCACGGGCAAGCCACTGGCCGGGTTTCCGATCAGCATCGGCGGACCGCTCGACCCGCTGCCGCTTGGCAAGATGAAGATCATCAACGAGGTGAAGGACCCGACCTTCACCTACGACCCGTCGATCCTCAAGAAGGCGCCGGCCGCCGCGGGTAAGGTTCACATCGCGGCGGGTCCCAACAATCCGATCGGAAACGTGTGGATGGGGTTGTCGAAGCCACACTGGGGCATTCACGGCACGCCTGCTCCCGATCGCGTGGGGCATGAGGAGACCAACGGCTGCATCCACCTGACCAACTGGGACGCGGCACGCCTGTCGCAACTGTCGAAGGCGGGCTTTGCGGTCGACGTGAAAGCCTGAAGGGCGACCGATGCCCGTGTCGCGACGGAGACTGGCGATGGCGGCCGCGTGGTTGGCGGTGCCTGCTTGGGCGATGGCACAGGCCGGGATCGACAGCGAAGGACCGGCGCTGCTCGCGGCCCGCGCCCTGCAGTTCCCGGTCGACGGCATTCGGCCCGAGACCCTGCGCGACACCTTCGACGACGGCCGCCCAGGCCACCGCCACGAGGCGCTCGACATCATGGCTCCGCGCGGTACGCCGGTGCGCGCCGTGGACGACGGCACGCTGGTCAAATTGTTCGACAGCAAGCCGGGCGGGCTCACCATCTACCAGTTCGATCCGGCGGGCCGGCTGGCCTACTACTATGCGCATCTCGACCGCTATGCCGAAGGGCTGCACGAAGGTGAGGCGAAAGTTTCAGTCGAAGCCCGGAGACCGGGACGGACACGTCCTACACGACGCGCACGCGTGAACTTCATTCGTAAATGCACGCACGCATGGATCGATGGCATGCCAGACGTGCGCGCTCCGTGCGCGGTCCTCGCGATACGAGGCATTTGAAGGAGAACATATTCGATGGCGGCAACTTGTCCGGCCTGCGGCACGGCGAATGGGGCCGCGGCCACCTAGATGCAGCGACCTCGTTTTGAAGTCTTCTCTGGAACCTCTCGATCAGGAAGAAGCCGCGTTTCAGAGGACCCGATGGGCGCACCCCACGATATTTAGTCCACTCTTGGTCTGTCTTGTTGCCATCGACCTGGCCGGCTGCGCGACGCCATATCGCAGCGACGAGTTGCAGTCCTTCGATCGGGCGATCGTCACGGCGACGGATGCCCTGCTCAAGCAGACAAGAGCACGCTCGTCCTTGTCGCTCCGTGGCGGCGCGGAACCAGACAGGCGGGCGATCGTGCTCGACCCGATTCTGGATGCCGGAAGCGGCCAGCAGACGGCCGGCACGCAGCGACTCGATCGTGCGATCGCCGCCCATGTGGCCGCGAACTTCAGCAGATCGAGACCCTGCCTTTCAAGGCGGCGAACCTCGCGCGTGCCCAGTACCTTCTCGCTGGCACGCTGGCGCGCCAGGAAGCGGGCTTGCGCATCAACATCGCGCTCGTGGAAGGACGGCACCGTGGCGGCCCAGGCTTCCACGCTCGCACGATTGGACGAGGTCGACATGACCCCGCTGGCCTACTACCGCGACAGTCCCGTGCTGCTGAAGGACGATGTGTTGGAGGGTCTGGTGCGTACCAGCCGCGCCGCGCACGGCGAATCCGGAGACCAGATGCGGGTGCTCAACGGCATCTATCTCACGACCCTCAAGCTCCGCCAGGCGGCGGACGCGGAAGAGGCGTTCGGACGCGTGGTGGCATACGGCATTGCGCACAACCGACTGGGCGTGAAATTCCTGTTCAACCCGGGCAGCACCGATTTCTGGTCGGACCCCGGATCACGAGCGCCTCCCGCATATGGCTGCGACAGATCGCCAGGCAAGGTGGCAGCGCGCGTCTGCATGGACGTCGTCGGCCACTCGAGCAAGACGGGAGCCGAGGAAGTGAACGACTCGCTATCGCTGCGGCGCGCGCAGCACATCAGGCAGCGCCTGGCTGCCGAGTCCGGCCAAAGGGCGCGGGCTGTCGTCGCTCTGTGGGACGAGACGCCGGACCGTTGTAGGCGCGAAGTCAGAGCAGCGAATTGCGGTCAGTCGCATGGGAGCGTCCACCTAGAATTCGCGCTCGTTGCGGCATTCGCAGCGCGATTGCCGACCGAGGAGAAATCGAGAATGAACGATCAGGACATCACCCTGCAGGAAGCATTGCGCGATCACGGCGCAGTCGTCGCGGGCTGGCTCAGCGAGTTGGGCGTGGCCGACCCGGCCCAGCAGCGCTCCGTGCAGACCGAGGCCGGCGAGCTCGTACGCTCGCTGCAAGAGGGCCTGGCGCGTGGCGGCGACCCATCGAGTCTTTCCGGCCCGGCATGGGGCGCCTTGCGCGAGATGCTGGAAGACCTGTCCCGCTCGCGCGCCGCCAAGGGGGAAACGGCCGGCGACACCAATCAGTTCGTGCTCGCCCTGAAGAGACCGCTGTTCGATGCCCTGCAACGACGCCAGGGCGAGACCCCCGAGCGGCTGATTGCCGGCATATGGTCGATCAGCACGCTGGTCGACCGGCTGGCGCAGCACACGGCAACCACCTTCCAGAAGTCGCGCGAGGAAATCATCCGCCGTCAGCAGGACGACCTGCTCGAGCTGTCCACCCCCGTGGTCAAGCTCTGGGAGGGCGTGCTGGCAGTGCCGATGATCGGCGTGCTCGACAGCAACCGCACGCAGATCGTGATGGAGACCTTGCTCCAGAGCATCGTCGACACCGGCTCGGGCCTCGCGATCATCGACATCACGGGCGTGCCGACGGTCGACACGCTGGTRGCCCAGCACCTGCTCAAGACCGTGACCGCGATCCGGCTGATGGGCGCCGACTGCATCATCAGCGGCATCCGGCCGCAGATCGCCCAGACCATCGTGCATCTGGGCATCGATCTGCAGGGCATCACCACGAAGGCGACCCTGGCCGATGCCTTGTCGGTCGCGCTGCTCAAGACCGGCTGGCGCATCACTCGCGAGAACTAGCCGATGGACCGCATCCCGATCCTGCGCATGGGCGACACCCTGCTGGTCACCATCCAGGTCGACATGCAGGACCAGACCGCGCTCGCCCTGCAGGACGACCTGGCCGACAGGATCGCCAAGACCGGCGCCAGTGGCGTGATGATCGACATCTCGGCGCTCGAGATCGTGGACTCATTCGTCGGCCGCATGCTCAGCAGCATTTCGGGAATCGCCGGGATCCTGTCGGCCACCACGGTGGTGGTCGGCATGCAGCCCGCTGTCGCGATCACGCTGGTCGAACTGGGTCTGTCACTCGAAGGCGTGAAGACCGCGCTCAACGTCGAGCGAGGCATGGCCATGCTCGCCGCCGTGCGCGCGGAGCATCGCCATGTCGGCTGAAACCTCGGGTGTCATGCCCCTGGGCTCCGAGCAGGACATCGTCGCCAGCCGCAAGCATGTGCGCACGCTCTGCCAGGCGCTCAAGTTCACGCTCGTCGAGCAGACCAAGATGGTCACGGCGACCAGCGAGCTGTCGCGAAACACGCTGATCCACGGCCATGGCGGCCGCATGCACTGGAGCCTGCGCGAGCAAGACGGCCGGCGCGGGCTCGAGTTGGTGTTCGAGGACGAGGGGCCGGGCATTGCCGACCTCAAGTTGGCGCTGTCCGACGGATGGACCAGCGGCAGCGGCATGGGGCTCGGCCTGCCCGGCAGCAAGCGGCTGGTGAACGAGTTCGATATCCAGTCCGCGCCCGGGCGCGGCACGCGCGTGAGCATCGTCAAATGGAAGTGATCCGCGGCTGGACGCACCGGCAGTTCCCGTTGTCCGAGCCGAGCGGCGTTGGCGAAGTGCGCCGTCATGCGGCCCGCCTTGCGACGGAAATGGAATGGGGGGAACTGGAAGCCGGCCGGCTCGCCATCGTGGTCACCGAACTGGGATCGAACCTTCACAAGCACGCGCGCAAGGGGCGCCTGCTGGTGGGCGCCCGTCCCGAGCGCGGCGAGGTGGAAATCGTCAGCATCGACGAGGGACCCGGCATCGCGGACGTGAGCCGCTCGCTGCGCGACGGCTTTTCCACCGGCGGCAGCCCGGGCACCGGCCTGGGCGCGGTGCAGCGGCTTGCGAGCGACTTCGATCTTCATTCGACCCCCGGCGGCACTGTCTGCGTCGCGCGCTTGCGCAGGCCGGGTGCCACGGCTGCGTCCCACGCCTTGCGCGCCGGCGCGATCTGCCTGCCGGCGCCGGGCGAGACCGTCTGCGGCGACGCCTGGGCGGCGGCCTTCGACGCCGATGGCGTCATCGTGCTGATGGCGGACGGCCTGGGCCACGGCCCCGGAGCGGCGGCGGCCAGCCAGGCGGCCGTCGATCTCTTCGCGCAATCGCCCTCCCTCGCCCTGGCGGACCAGGTCGAGCAAGTGCACCGCCGCCTGCAGACCACCCGGGGCGCCGCCCTGTGCTGCGCGCGCTTCGACGCCGGGGGCGACACGGTTCGCTTCGCGGGCGCCGGCAACATCGCCGGCCGGATCATCTCGGGCCTGCATGATCGAAGCTTCTTCACTGCGCATGGCACGGCCGGCCTGCAGATCCGCAAGCCGACGCCCGCCTCGGTCGAACGACCGCCGCACGCGTTGATGGTTCTGCACAGCGACGGCATCGCGAGCCGTTGGGACACCCATCCCTTGCTGCCGCTGCTCGGGCGCGATCCGACGCTACTGGCGGCGCTCCTGTTGCGCGATCATTCACGCCTGCGCGACGATGCGACGATCGTCGTCATTCAGCAGAAGGACTAGCCATGCCAGCCGAAGGGACGGAACCGGACCGCAGCGAAGCGTTGGCGGCCGAACTGGCGGCCAGCCGCGCCGAGGTCGATGGTCTGCGGGCCGAGCTCGAGGAGACCAACCGCGGCGTGGTCGCGCTCTACGCGGAGCTCGACGACCAGGCCGAGCAGCTGCGCAAGGCGACCGAGCTCAAGAGCCGCTTCCTGGCCTATATGAGCCACGAGTTCCGTACGCCCGTGAACGCGATACGCAGCATCGCGCGGCTCCTGGCGGATCGTGTCGACGGGCCGTTGACGGGCGAGCAGGAGCGCCAGGTCGCCTTCATCCAGACCACGGCCACCGAGTTCGCCGAGATGGTGGACGACCTGCTCGACCTCGCCAAGATCGAGGCCGGCCGCGTCGACATCTCGCCGGCCTGGTTCGAGATGGTCGATCTGTTCTCCGCCCTGCGAGGCATGTTCAAGTCGGTGTTGACCAACCCGAACATCAACCTGGTGTTCGAGGAGCCCGAGGGCCTGCCACGGCTGTTCACGGACGACCGCAAGCTCTCGCAGATCCTGCGCAACTTCATTTCCAACGCGCTGAAGTTCACGGCGCAGGGCGAGGTGCGGGTGTCTGCCACCGCCGTCGACGACAACCATGTGCGCTTCGCGGTCAGCGACACCGGGATCGGCATTGCCGCCGAGTACCATGCGGCCGTGTTCGAGGACTTCGCCCAGGTCGATTCGCCGCTGCAGAAGCGCCTGCGCGGCACCGGCCTTGGTCTGGCGCTTTCCAGGCACCTGGCCGCCCTGCTGGGCGGCCGCGTCGGGGTCGAGAGCGAACTGAACAGGGGATCGACCTTCTGGGTGCTGGTGCCGCTGCATCTGGGCGATCCGCCGGCGCCACCCTCGGGATCGACAGCGCCGTGACCCGCCCCGACGTCATCCACACCACGATCGACCGCTCGCGTCACACGGTGCTGGTCGTGGACGACAACCCTGCGACCCGCTATGCGACCGCGCGCGTGATTCGCGCGGCCGGCTTCGCCACCGAGGAGGCAGGGACCGGTGCCCAGGCGCTGCGCATCGCGGCCACCGTGATCTCGGCGCTGGTGCTCGACGTGCATCTGCCCGATATCGACGGCTTCGAGATCTGCCGCCGATTGCGCGCCGATCCCGCGACGGCCGCGCTGCCGATCATCCACCTGTCGGCCGCCTACGTGCAGAGCGAGGACAAGGTGACGGGCCTGAACGCCGGCGCCGACGCCTACCTGGTGCATCCGGTGGAGCCCGCGGTGCTGGTGGCGACCCTGCAGGCCCTGGTCCGCGCGCGCATGGCCGAGGATCAGCTGCGGCGCAGCGAGCTGCGCTTCCGGGCGATCTACAACCAGGCGCCAAGCGGCATGGCCCTGATCGATGACGCCGGCCGGCTGCAGGACGTCAACCCGGCGCTGGTGCAGTTGCTCGGGCGAACGCGCGATGCGCTGGTCGGTGGCTTCGTCTTCGACTTCGCGCCGGCCGAGTTCGTGGAGCTGGTGCGGCAGCGCACGGGCGGACCCATGACGGGTGATGGTGCCTGGCAGGGCGAGTTCCCGCTGCTGCGCGCGGACGGACGGCGGGTGCACCTCGCCTGGAGCGTCTCATCGCACGCCGAGCCGGGCCTGCGCATCTGCGTGGCGACAGACATTTCCGAACGCAAGGAGCTGGAGGCGCAACGCATCGAGGTGCTCGAACGCGAGCAGGTCGCGCGCCGGGCCGCCGAGCGCCTTAGCCGCACCAAGGACGACTTCGTCGCCATTCTGTCGCACGAGCTGCGCACCCCGCTCAATGCCATCGCCGGCTGGGTGCACCTATTGAACCGGCACGGCGCCAGTCCCGAGCGGGTGAGCAAGGCGCTGGACGCGATCGACCGCAGCGTCAAGGCCCAGACCCGCATCATCTCGGACATCCTCGATGTCTCGCGCGTCAATGCCGGCAAACTGCAGTTGTTCAGGGAGCGCGTGGACCCGGTCGCATTGATCTCGATGTCGATCGAAACCTTGTCCGAATCGATAGAGGCCAAGCAGCTGCATGTCGAACTGGCGCAACGGGGCGAGGCATCCGTGGCCTGGCTGGACCCCACGCGCTTCCAGCAGATCGTCTGGAACCTGCTAACGAACGCGATCAAGTTCTCCAACGACGGGGGCACGGTGCGTGTCCTGCTTGGGTGGGAGCCCGAGATGCTCGTGCTGACRGTCGAGGACGAGGGCAAAGGGGTTGCTCCCGAGTTCCTTCCGCATCTGTTCGATCGCTTCAGCCAAAGCGATTCGCCAGGCAACCGGCTGCACGGAGGCCTGGGCCTGGGCCTGTCGATCGTGCGCCACCTTGCCGAGCTGCACGGGGGCCGCGTCCACGCCTTCAGCGAGGGCGAGGGAAAAGGCACCCGGATGCAGGTTGCCCTGCCCCTGGTCGAGGCCGGCGCCGACTGGGTGAGCGATTCGGCGCCTCAGCTGCCGCCGGCATCGATCGAGCGGCCATTGACGGAACTCCACGTCGTGGTGGTGGAAGACAACGCCGACGCGGCTGACATGCTCGCCGTGATTCTGCGCGACGCGGGTGCCCATGTGCGGCAGGCATCGGACTATGACGCCGCGCTGCGGCTCTTCGAGGACCGTTGGCCCGACGTGCTGGTGAGCGACATCGGCCTTCCCGGCCGCGATGGCTACGAGCTGATCGCCAGGCTGCGCGAGACGGGGAATGCCGGCAAGCCGCTGGCGGCGATCGCGCTGACAGCGTTCTCGCGTCCCGAGGATCGCGCGCGAGCCCTGGGAAGCGGATTCGACGCCCACCTGGCCAAGCCTTTCCAACCCCATCTCCTGGTGGCTGCCATCAACGCGGCTCTGCTTCGCAACGCCCAGCCGGACTAGGACAAGGCACCACGCCGGTCGGCGTCGCAGCCGACGCCGGGCTGTGTGTCTCGTTGGGTCTGCGTTTTTCCGCCCGGCGCCATCCTGCCTGCCGCGTTGATGAACGCTGACACGGCTTCTGCCGTCGGCGGAAGAGCCTTGGTCCGGTACGCAAAGGAGCAACCTGTGGCCTACCAGTCCCATGAACAGCAACTGCACCAAGCCGAACGGAAAGGCAGCTATCCCGTCATCCCGCCATGCCTCCCATGAGGCGGCCGTCACGCGACCTGGATGTGACGAAGGTGGCCCGCGTACGCGGCGCCCGCGAGCACAACCTGAAGAACGTGGACGTCGACATCCCGCGCGATGCGCTGGTCGTGTTCAGCGGCATCTCCGGCTCGGGCAAGTCCTCCCTCGCCTTCGGCACGCTCTACGCGGAGGCGCAGCGTCGTTACTTCGAATCGGTGGCGCGGTATGCGCGACGCATGATCGACCAGATGGGGATGCCGGCGGTCGATTCCATCGAGGGGCTGCCGCCGGCCGTGGCCCTCCAGCAGCAACGCAGCACGCCCAGCACGCGCTCGTCGGTCGGCAGCGTCACGACGCTCTCGAACCTGCTGCGCTCTCTATTCGCGAGCCGGCAACTACCCGCCCCGGCAGCCGATGTTGTACGCCGAGGACTTCTCGCCCAACACACCGCAAGGCGCGTGCCCCACCTGCCATGGCCTCGGACGCGTGTACGAGGTGACCGAGAAGTCGATGGTGCCCGACGACTCGCTGACCATCCGCGAACGGGCGATCGCGGCATGGCCACCGGCGTGGCATGGATGGATGTGAATGCTGGTTGCCTTCGGCCGCGACTGAGGCAGCCCAAACGCATTGGTTCTGCCCTGAATCTGCTGCCGCGCTGCACCCGTGGGTACGGCTATGGTTCGCCAAGCGGCGCCGCGCCAGGGCAAGCCTGCGCTCGGCCAGGGCTCGCCCCTCAAAAGGCGCGACAGATGCAGGCACCGTCTCTGCGCTCGCTTCCATCAACCGCGTCCTCACCAGCGAATAGATGCGGATTTACACCAGCGCTAACAACAGAACCTGCGCGACATCCTGGTGACCCTGGGSTACGACGTCGACACGCCGTGGCGTGACCTGGCACGGAAGGACCGCGACTGGATCCTCTTCACCGACGAGCAGCCCACGGTGCCGGTCTACGCCGGCTTCACGCCGGCCGAGACACGCGCAGCCCTGCGCCGCAAGATGGAGCCGAGCTACCAGGGCACCTTCACAGGCGTTCGGAAGTACCTGCTGCATACCGTTGCCACGACGCAGAGCGATCCGATGAAGAAGCGAGTTTCGCGCTTCATGGGGGCCAGGCCTGCCCGACCTGTCGTGGCAAGCGGCTCAGGCGCGAGGCGCTCGCGGTCACCTTCGCCGGACACGACATCAGAGAGATCTCGAGCATGCCGCTGGCGCAGCTCGCGCAAGTCCTGAAGCAAGCCGCCGAAGGCAGGCTTGCGCCGGGACACGACCGCGCCACCCTCAGCCGGTCGGCGTCGCGCAAGGACTCGGAGCGCCGCGTCGCAGCGGGCGGCTCCGCCCACAAGAGCGCACCGGACGTGCGGCGCACCGGCAATCTGTCCGAGGAGAAGCGTATCGCCGCGCAGCGCATCGCGCATGACTTCATCGACCGCGTGACAACCCTGAACGAACTCGGGCTCGGCTACCTGTCGCTCGACCGCAGCACGCCCACGCTGCCGCCTGACGAACTGCAGCGGCTGAGGCTGGCGACCCAGATCCGCTCGAACCTTTTCGGCGTGGTGTATGTGCTCGACGAGCCTCGGCGGGGCTGCATCCCGCCGAGGGCGAGGCGCTGCGCGTCGCGCTCGAGCGCCTGAAGTGTTGGGGCAATTCGCTGTTCGTCGTTGAGCACGACCTCGACGTGATGCGCCACGCCGACTGGATTGTCGATGTGGGGCCGGACGCCGGCGAACAAGGCGGGCACGTGCTCTACAGCGGACCGCCCGAAGGGCTGCGCCATGTGCGGCTTCCCGGACGGCGCGCTACCTCTTTGGCGAGCCGTCACCGCGCGCAATGTCGCCCCGTTCGCCTTCAGGCTGGCTGAAGCTCGAAGGCATCACGCGTAACAACCTTCACCGCGTCAGCGCCGACATCCTCCTGGGCGTGTTCACCGCGGTCACCGGCGTCTCCAGTTCGGGCAAGTCCAGCCTCGTGAGCCAGGCGCTCATCGACCTGGTCTCGGCGCAGCTCGGACATGAAGCGCCACTGCCGGAGGACGAAGGCGACGAGCTCGAGTCCACGCCGCTCGGGGCCACGGCCGGTCACATCGCAGGCGGCATGGAATCGAACACGAGGCTCGTTCGCGCGGATCAGAAGCCAATCGGCCGCACGCCGCGCTCCAACCTCGCGGCCTACACCGGCTTCTTCGACCACGTGCCAAGCTCTTCGCGGCGACCAGGACGGCGCGCTCGCGCCGCTACGACGCTGGACGCTTCTCGTTCAATGTGGCCAAGGGCCGCTGCGAGACATGCGAAGGCGAAGGCTTCGTGAGCGTGGAGCTGCTCTTCATGCCGAGCGTCTATGCGCCCTGCCCCACCTGCCATGGCGCGCGTTACAACGAACAGACGCTCCAGGTCACCTGGCGCGACAGGAACATTGCCAAGGTGCTCGGCATGACGGTAAATGATGCCTTCGAGTTCTTCGTCGACGAGAGCGCGGCGCAGCGGCCCTTGAAGCTGCTGCAGGACATCGGCCTCGGGTATCTGCGGCTCGGGCAGCCCGCCACCGAACTCTCGGACTGCGAGGCGCAGCGCATCAAGCTCGCCACCGAACTGCAGCGCGCGCAGCGCGGCAGCACGCTCTATGTTCTCGACGAGCCGACCACTGGCCTGCATCCCGCGGACGTGGACAAGTTGATGACGCAGCTCGACGGTCTGGTGGCCGCAGGCAACACGGTGATCGTGGTGGAACACGAGAAGCGCGTGGTCGCCACGAGCGACTGGGTCATCGACATGGGCCCCGGCGCGGGCGACGAGGGCGGGCGCATTGTGGCCACCGGCACGCCTTCGGATGTCGCGAAGGCCTGGGACAGTCGCACGGCGCCCTATCTCGCGGGGGTCTGGATCGCGGCGGATCGCCTGCCAGATGAGCAGCTGGAGGCCAGCGCGTGGCGCACGCCTGTCACATCGCGTGAGGTCTCTCGCTCGAATTTCGCACTGGAAGATCAAGGGCACTGCATCCGTGGCATTTCTCCGTGGAGTACGACAAGGCCGCGGCGGGTCCGCGTTCTGCCGGCGCCCCGGAAGATGCCAATGCTCAAAAGAGCGAGGGCTCTTCCGGCGGAGGCTTGGGCGCGCGAGCCACCTTCGCCTTGGGCTCCTTCGGCGGCAGAGGCTCCGCTGTCATGGCGAGGCTCTCTACCGGGAACTGCCTCATGAAATCCATCGACCGCTCGGGCGGCGCGTCCAGCCACTCGCCGTACTGGGACTCGGGCAGGATCACGACCATGCGCTTGTCCTGCTGCTCGGGCGGGCGCTTCGGGTCCGGCCGATGCAGGAGCCTGAAGAGCGGGTGATCGTCGGCATTGATCGTGAGCATCGTGAAGCTCAACTCCCACTCGCGGGTCTGCGGGTTCTTCCATGGCGACCACAGGCCGGCCACGCCCAGCGTCTCATCATTGGCGGCGGTGATGCGCGTGGGGATGAACTTGCCGCTGCGCCAGTCCGGCTCGTAGATCGCCTCGCACGGCACGATGCAGTGCCGCGGCTTGGCCCAGGCGTTCTTGAAAGTCGCCAGCTCGCGCACGGTCTCGGTG
>NZ_JBFUIU010000073.1:0-20362 GCF_056401695.1 Variovorax sp. P4_D9 | reverse complement strand
GTGCTGGGCTTGGCAGACTGGGGCGCCGACCTGGAGCTCGCGACCAACATCGGGCGCCTGCGTCGTCGCGACGAGGTGATGCAGCGACTTGCGCAGGCGATCGCGACACGCCCGCGGGATGACGTATGCGAGGCGTTGGACGCCGTCGCCGTACCGGCTGGACCGATCAAGTCCGTTGACGAGGTGCTGTCGGACCCACATGTGAAAGCACGCGGCATGGTGGGGAGCTTCGACCACCCGGTGATCGGTTCGTTTCCAGCGCTGCCGGTCCCGCTTCGCTTCGACGGCTGGGACAACCCGGCCGTCGGGTGCCCCCCGATGCTCGGTGAACACACGAGCGAAGTTCTCGAACAGCGGCTCGGCCTGGGCGCGCAGCGCCTGCAGGAGCTTCGAGAGCTCAAGGCAATTTGAGGTGAACTCCATGATTGAAACCAGCGACCAACCTGTGCTGTATGCCGTCGAGGGCGGCATCGCGACCATCACCCTGAACCGGCCGGAAAGCCGCAACGCGCTCAACCTGGCCATGTGCGAAGGGCTGCTGAATGCGGCTCGTTCGGCGGCTGGCGACGCCGACGTGCGCGTCGTGCTGGTGCGTGCCAAGGGTGCCGTGTTCTGCGCCGGCGCGGACCTCAAGGAACGCAAGACGATGGATGAAACGCAGGTGCTCGCCCGGCGCATGCGCGGCTTTTTCGCCTATGAGGCGTTGGAAAGCCTGCCGATGCCGGTGATCGCGGTGGTCGAAGGGGCTGCCGCCGGCTCGGGTGTGGAAATCACCTCCGCCTGCGACTGCGCGGTCGCGACACAGGAAGCCAGCTTCTGGACCCCCGAGGCGCAGTGGGGAACCGTCGGCGCAACGCAGCGGCTCTCGCGCATCGTCGGAAAGCGGCTGGCCAAGGACATGATGTTCAGCGGCCGGCGCCTGAGTGCGGACGAAGCGATGCAGGCCGGCCTGGTGACGCGGGTCGTTCCAGCGGCATCGCTCGAAGGCACGCTCGCGGAAATGACCGCCGCCATCGTCAAGGCCCCGCCGCTGGCGATGCGACTGGCCAAGCGCTGCATGGACCGCGGCGTCGAGCTGGGCCCGCGTGGCGCCCTGGCGGAAGAACTTTTGGCGATCGAAGAAAACCTGGCCCGCTCGGACTGGCGATCCGGCATCGGCTCCTTTGGAGACACGAAATGAACTGGGAACCGACAACCCTGGCCGAGGTGCTGGCGCTGCAGGCAGAGCGACGCTCGCAAGCGCAAGCCATCGTCACGCCGACGGCCTCGATGACCTGGCGCGACCTCGATACCCAGGCGCGCCGCGTCGCCAAGGCATTGCTGGCACGCGGCGTGCAACGCGGCGACTTCGTCGGCCTGCTGTGCGGCAACGACGAGTACTGGGTCGCAAGCTTTTACGGCGCGGCATCGATCGGTGCGATCACCGTGCCGGTCAACACCCGCTTCAAGGCGGCCGAGATCGGGTACTGCATGCGGCAATCGGACGTCCGGTTGATGATGATGACCGACCGCTTCCTGAAGATCGACTTCATCGGTGCCCTTCGCGAGGCCGAGCCGGCGATCGACGAGGCGCTGCCCGGCCCGGCGCTGCCCCTGCTGCAAGACGTCGTCGTGATCGGCGCGGACGTGCCGCGCGCTGCGCTCGGCTGGGATGCCTTCCTGCGCGGCGGCGAGGCGGTGTCGGACGAGTCGCTCGCCAGCGCGATGCGAGCGGTGACGCCTCAGGACCTGCTGCTGATCCAGTTCACCTCGGGCACCACGGCGCATCCAAAAGGCGTGATGCTGACCCATGACAACATGCTGCGCAATGCTGCGGCCGTGGGCCTGCGGCTCGGCATCGAGGCCGCGGACCGCTACTTCAACTGCCGGCCCTTCTTCCACGTGGCTGGCTCCACGCTTTCGCTGTTGTGTGCGTTGTCGGCCGGCGCCTGCATCGCCACGCTGCCGACCTTCGAGCCTGGCGCGGCGCTGCAGATGCTGGAACAGGAACGCTGCACGTTCATCTCGGGCAACGACACGCTGTTCCAGATGCTGCTGGCCCACCCGTCGTTCAATCGGGCACGGCTGCATCTGCGTGGCGGATGGGCCGCCGCTGGCCCCGACACCATGCAGCGGATCATCAACGAGATGGGCATCACGCGCATCTGCTGGGCCTACGGTCTCTCGGAGGCTTCGCCCAACGTCGTCATCAACGACTGGCGCGACGACCAGGCGCTGCGCGTCGGCGGCCTCGCGCTGCCCCATGACGACGTCGACATACGGATCGTCGACGAGGCGAGCAATCGCCCTTGCGCGGCCGAGGAAGTCGGAGAGATCCAGGTGCGCGGCTGGAGCGTGATGCAGGGCTACTACAAGCAGCCCGAGGCCAACGCCAAGGCGTTCACGGCCGATGGCTGGCTGCGCACGGGTGACCTCGGTGCACTGCGCGAGGACGGGCGGCTCAAGCTCGTCGGCCGGCTCAAGGACGTCTTTCGCGTCGGCGGCGAGAACGTCGCGCCGGCCGAGGTTGAGCAGGTGCTGTTGTCGCATCCGGCAGTGGCCTCGGCCCAGGTGGTCGGCGTGCCAGATGCCCGCCTGGGCGAGGTGCCGGCAGCCTTCGTGACGCTTAAGCCCGCCAGCACGCTCGAGGTGGAGGAGTTGCTCGCATGGGGCCGCCAGCGCATGGCCAACTTCCGCGCGCCGCGTTATGCGCAAGTGGTGTCCGACTTCGAGCGCATCGGCATGACGGCCAGCGGCAAGGTGCAGAAGAACAAGCTGCGCGAACACGCCATCACGGCGTTCGGCATTTCAGACAAGCCATGACCTATCTGGAGACTTCAATGAATTCCGACGTTGTGCTGTGCGAATGCTTCGCACGGGACGGGCTGCAGCACGAGCCCGAGTTTGTGCCGACCGAGACCAAGGTTCGCCTGGTTGATCGCTTCGCGGCGATCGGCTTCGGGCGCGTCGAGGCGACCTCGTATTCCAACCCGAAGGTCGTGCCTCAGTTCGCCGACGCCAGCGAGCTGCTGCGCGCGCTGCCGAGGCGCGAGGCCGTCATGTACAAGGCCACCTGCGCCAACGTGCACGCCGTCGAGCGCGCGCTGGCAGATCTGGAAGCGGGCATTGGCCCCAACGAGATCAGCCTGCTGGTTTCGGCGTCCGAGTCGCACTCCGAGCGCAACCTGAAGCGCAGCCGCACGGCGCAGTGGCAGAACATTGCCGACATGGCCGCGGCGGCGCGCGGTCGCTTTCGCTTGGTAGGCACGATTTCGGTTGCGTTCGGCTGCCCGTTCGAAGGCGCGGTCGATGCACAGGAGGTCCTGCGCGACGTGGGGCGCTTTCGCGACCTCGGCGTCCAGTTCATCACACTCGGCGACACGACGGGCATGTCCACACCCGCGACGGCGCGCACGCTGTTCGGCGTCGTGCGCAAGGACTTTCCCGACGTGACGCCGATCGCGCACTTTCATGACACGCGCGGCACCGGCCTGGTCAACTACGTCGCCGCGCTGGAAGCCGGTGTCACGCACTTCGACTGCGCCATCGGGGGCGTAGGTGGGCACCCGGCCAAGGTAAAGTACGGCGGCGGCCACACCGGCAACGTCTGCACCGAGGACTGGGTCGGGCTATTGGAGTCCATGGGCGTGCGCACCGGGATCGACCTCGACGGCCTGATGGAGGCGTCCAAATGGTGCGAATCCGTGCTCGGCCGGCCGCTGCATAGCCGCGTGCTTCACAGCGGCTTCAATCCGCTGCAGACGCAAACGATCGGGAGCGCACCATGACGTTCAATGCCGATTTCATCGTCGTCGGTGGCGGTTCTGCTGGCTGCGTCATCGTCAATCGCCTGGTTTCAGCCGGCCGTAGCGTGCTGTTGCTGGAAGAGGGACCCGCCGACAACCATCCGTTCATCCACATCCCTGCGACATTCGTGCGTATCCTCGGCACGAAGCGCTCCTTCATGTACGCAACCGAGCCGGAGCCGGGCGCCAACAACCGCGTGCTCACGGTGCCCCAGGGACGCACGCTCGGCGGCGGATCGTCTCTGAACGCGATGCTCTACATCCGAGGGCAGGCGCAGGATTACGACACGTGGCGCGATCTCGGCTGCGAAGGCTGGGGATACAGTGACGTGCTGCCGGTATTCCGGCGTAGCGAAGGCAACGAGCGGCTGAGCGGCGCCTATCACGGTACACGTGGCCCCCTCAAGGTGTCCGACCCGCGCTACCGCCACCCGCTCAGCCGCGCCTGGGTGCAAGCAGCACAGGAGGCGGGCTACCCGTACAACGACGACTTCAATGGCCGCGACCAGGAGGGCGTCGGGTTCTTCCAGACGACGACATTCAACGGCCGGCGCGGCTCGACCGCGGCCACCTATCTGAAGGCGGTGCGCGACAACCCGCTGCTGACACTGCGCACGCAATGCCGCGTGCTCGGACTGGTGATGAACGGAAGGGACGTCGTCGGCGTGCGCTTTGCGGACCGCAGCGGGGTGGTTCAAGAGGCACGGGCCGCCGCGGAGGTGATCCTGTCGGCTGGTGCGCTCGGCTCACCGAAGCTGCTGATGCTGTCCGGCATCGGCCATGCGGCCGAGATCGAGCGACACGGCATCCCGGTCGTGTG
The DNA here is from genome assembly GCF_056401695.1 of Variovorax sp. P4_D9. Taxonomy (NCBI): domain Bacteria; kingdom Pseudomonadati; phylum Pseudomonadota; class Betaproteobacteria; order Burkholderiales; family Comamonadaceae; genus Variovorax; species Variovorax sp. P4_D9. The sequence continues at coordinate 15,757 of NZ_JBFUIU010000073.1, read as the reverse complement.
CGACCTGCCCGGCGTTGGCGAGAATTTCCAGGACCACATCACCGCATCGGTCTACGGTGTCACCGAGCGGCCGATCTCGCTGCTGGGCCAGAACAAGGGGCTGCACGCGATGCGCCACGGCCTCCAGTACCTGCTTTCGCGTTCGGGCCTGCTGACCTCGAACGTGGTGGAAAGCGGCGGCTTCCTCGATACCGCCGGCAGTGGCCGGCCCGATGTTCAGATCCATGTGACGCCGGCCCTGGTCAGCGCGGAAGAGCGCAAGCCTATGGGGCGCCACGGCATCTCGATCAATCCTTGCGTGCTGCGGCCTACCTCACGTGGCAAGGTTTCGTTGCGCAGTGCCGACGCGGCCGACCGCGTGGTGTTCGTCGGCAACAACCTGACGACCCGCGAGGACGTCGAGGCGCTGGTACGCGGGTTGAAGGCTTCGCGGCGCATCCTGCGTTCGCCGGCTCTGCGTGAACTGGGCTTCACCGAGCTGGCGCCGGCCGCGGACGCGGAGCTGTCGGACGAAGCGCTCGAGCAGCACGCGCGGGCCTTCGCCAAGACGGTCTATCACCCGTCAGGCACCTGCAAGATGGGCGACGACCCGCTAGCCGTCGTTGACGCCCGGCTGCGCGTTCGTGGGATCGGCCGGCTGCGCGTGGCGGATGCATCGATCATGCCGACCGTTGTCAGCGGCAATACCAATGCACCCTGCGTGATGATCGGTGAGCGCTGCGCCGACTTTCTCCTGGGTGGCGAGCCGACCGCCGCACAAGCCGAGCGCTCAGGCGCCGCCGACCAGCTGGTGGAGGCGTGACGCGAGCTTGCGAATTTCGTCCAGATCCAAGTCTTGCAGCGCTGCGGACTTGGACGCCGCCTTGTCCGGCGTGGCGGGCGGCGCTTCATCTTCGATCGCCTCGCCGTTCGCAGCCCGTTCTTCGATCTCGAGAACCTGGCGGGCGCTGACAGTGAGCGCCGACAGCATGGTCATGAGCTGCTTGCGCTGTTCGGCGCTCAAGGGGCTGAGGAGGCGCTCGTTGCGCGCGATCGCATCGGCGATGACCTTCTGGTAAAGCGCCTCGCCGTCCTTGGTCAGGCTCAGCATCACGCCGCGACCATCCGCATCATTGCGTTCGCTGGCGATCAGACCGCGCTCGATCAGTCCAGACACTGTGCGACTGGCGTAACTCTTGTCTAGCGCGGCGCGCCGCGCCAGGTCCTTCAGCGACAGCGGCGCAAAGGCGCCCAGCATGCCGATGGATCGCCATTCGAGCAGGGTCAGACCAAACTTTCGCTGCACCCGCAACGACGCGCTGGCTGCTGAAAGTCCAGCCAGGTTGTGCAGGCGCGACGACAGTAGGTCGGTGATCACTTGGGGCGAGCCACTGCGTGCGCGCTTCGATCCGTTCACGTGAGTGCCTTTTGGGTTGTTGCGTTTGTCCACGATCGTACCTCTCTGCATGCTGGTCGGTGATTTAAATATAGTGTCAAGGTAGGTGACGTCGTCCACTAGATAGTCTACATTGGAAACCATTCCAGACCGCTGAACGACACCACATCCATGTACACACAGCCAGCCCTTTACATCGACGGCGAATGGCTCGATCGCGCCAGTGGCGGCACTTTGAAGGTGCTGAACCCCGCGAATGAGCGTCCCCTGGCCGACTTGCCGCTAGCCGGCCCAGCCGAACTCGAACGTGCGCTGCAGGCAGCGGCGCGCGGCTTTCGGGCGTGGAAGCGGACTTCCGCGCACGATCGCTACTTGACGCTTCGGCGCGTGGCCGCCTTGGTGCGCGAGCGCCATGAGCGCATTGCCGAGGTCATGACGCTTGACCAAGGCAAGCCGCTGGCCGAATCATTGATGGAGGCGAAGGCGGCCGCCGACCACATCGAGTGGTATGCCGAAGAAGGACGCCGCGCCTATGGACGGGTGATTGCGCCGCGGCAGGCGTCGGTGCGCGCCACTGTGCTGCGTGAACCGGTCGGTCCGGTCGCCGCCTTCACGCCCTGGAATTTCCCGGTCAACCAGGCGGTGCGAAAGATCGCTGGTGCGCTGGCGGCAGGCTGCTCGATCGTGATCAAAGGCCCGGAGGAGACGCCGGGATCATGCGTCGAGCTGGTGCGCTGCTTTGTCGATGGAGGTGTACCCAGCGGCGTGCTCAACCTGGTGTTTGGCGACCCTCAGAAGGTCTCGGAGCACCTCGTTCCTTCGCCGGTGATTCGCAAAGTGTCGTTCACCGGATCGGTGCCGGTCGGCAAGCGGCTGGGCGCCCTGGCGGCGCAGCACATGAAGCGCGCGACGATGGAATTGGGCGGGCATGCCCCCTTCATCGTGTTCGCCGATGCCGATCTGGAGAGCGCTGTCGCGGCGGCGGTTGCCTTGAAGCACCGCAATGCTGGCCAGGTTTGCGCGGCGCCGTCTCGCTTCTACCTGCACCAAGACATTCATGATCGCTTCGTCGAGGCCTTCGTCGAGCGCTCCAAGCGCCTGGTGGTGGGCCCGGGATCCGAGCCCGCGACGCAGATGGGGCCCCTGACAAAGCGGCCGCGCGTCGAAGCCATGGAGTTGCTGGTACAGGACGCGCGCCAGCGAGGAGCGCGGCTGCTTGCAGGTGGCGAGCGCATGGGCGACGCGGGGTACTTCTTCGCGCCGACCACGCTGGTCGACGTGCCGGACGATGCGCGCGTCGCCTACGAAGAGCCCTTCGGCCCGATAGCGCCGATGTTTCGCTTCTCATCCTTCGACGAGGTCGTGAAGCGCGCCAACGCTCTGCCGTTCGGGCTCTCGGCGTTCGTCTTCACCAGGTCGCTTAAGACCTCGATCGACATCGCCGCCGCCCTCGAGAGCGGGATGATTTCGATCAATCACTTTGGCTTGGCATTGCCCGAGACGCCTTTCGGCGGCGTGAAGGACAGCGGCTACGGCAGCGAAGGTGGCACCGAGGGCCTCGACGCCTACCTGGCCACCAAGTTCGTATCTGAATTGGGCGTCTGAGCGGGCGCCTTCATCGTATGGGTGGGCTCACGCCGCCCTCCACCATCAAAGGAGACATCATGAATTTGAACAGAAGGCTGGCCGTGCTGGCCCTGGGCGCCCTGGGGTTCCAACTGCCTGCGACAAGCCATGCCCAGACCTACCCAACAAAGCCAGTGCGCGTGGTCGTTCCCTATGCGGCCGGCGGCCCGGTGGACGCACTGGCCCGCGCCTTGGCTGCCAAGCTGTCTGTCATGTGGGACCAACAGGTCATCGTCGACAACAAGCCCGGCGGCAACGAGGTGATCGCCGCGCAGCAGGTGGCCAGGTCTCCCGGCGACGGCTACACCCTGATGCTCGCGACCGACCCGACGATGTCGCTGAATCCTTACCTCTTCCAGAAACTCCCGTACAGCCCGCAGAAGGATCTCACGCCGATCACTCGCGTGGCGGTCTCCAACATGGCGTTGGTTGTTCCGGCCACCTTGCCGGCTGGCAACCTGAAAGAGTTCGTCGCCTATGTACGCGCCAATCCCGACAAGTTGAGCTACGGCTCGTCGGGCATCGGGAACGGGACGCACCTGGCGATGGAGTGGTTCGCGAAGGAGAACCAACTGAGCATGGTGCACGTGCCCTACAAGGGCTTGGCACCTGCGTTGCAGGACATGCTGGGGGGCAACATCCAGGCGACTGTGGGCGCACTGTCGGTGGTGACCCCATTTGTGGAAGGCGGGAAGGTCAAGGTGCTGGCCATTTCCGGGAACAAGCGCGCCGCTAGCCTGCCCAACGTCCCGACCTTCGCGCAGGCCGGCTATCCCTGGATGGAAGCGAGCTTCTATTACGGACTGATTGCGCCGGCTGCTTTGCCCAGCGACATCAAGGAGAAGATTGCGGCGGACGTGCGCAAAGTCATCTCTGATGACCAGTTCAGGAAAACCAATCTCGACGGCTTCGCCCTGGATCCGGTGGCTGATTCGCCGCAGGAGTTTGCTCATTTCCTCGTCAAGGATCGCGAGCTGGCGGCAAAGAAGGTGCAGCTATCTGGCGCCCGGCTCGATTGACACCGTATTGAGGAGTCTTCAGATTCCCCGATTCCTGGAAGTCGGCACTCGCAATTCGCGCGAAGTTGGCACCATGAACCCGTCACGCGGAAGGCCGCACGGGCAATGGCTGCTTTGACTTGCCAAGCTGAAGTTCAGGGCGCGAAGTCGGAAGTCAGCAGTGGGCCCGGACTGCAAATCCGGCTGTTTGGAAAGCTGCCACTCGATTGCCTTCGACATCTGAATCGCGCTGGCCGCGTGAGCGTCGGCGATCGGCTATGTCTGCACTACCTTGGGACCGGTCGTTGATGCCGGGATCTCCTTGGCAACTCGATGACCGGAATCGGCCTCACAGCGTGAGTTCGCCGGGCGGCAGGGAAGGACAGCAATCGCTGCTCAACTGACGTACGACGGTCGTTGACGAGAGGCAGGGCAGGGCCCAACTCGGCCGTTCGACCCTGCTTGAGGTGGATGGCGGCTATTGGGCCGACAACGGTTGTTGACCTATCGTGCATAGGCCTATCCGATGACCGTCAAAGCGTGAGCTCCTTGAGCATCCTCTTGAGCGCCTGCGTAACGAAGCCGTCTGCCTTCAGCATGACCAGGCCATGCAACTGCGCCCACACTGCCATTGGAGATTGATGCGAGCCGGCCCCACCGGCGCCGGACACAACTGAGAGGAGCAGTTCATAGCTCTCCTTTGCTATTCTGCTGAGCGTGCTGTCTGCAGGGGAATCCGGAACCAGGCGCGAAGCGAACATCAGTCTGTAGAGCTCCACGTTGCGCTCACCGAACTTCAGGTACGCAGCCGCCATGCGGCTCAGACTGCCATCGTCTTGGCCGGCCTCTGCTGCACTTCGCAGCGCCGCCGAGAACTCCTGAAATCCTTCCATGGCGAGGGCAACCAGCAGGTCGTCCCGGTCCGCGAAATGACGGTAGGGCGCCGACTGGGCGACCCCCGCTCTTCGCGCAAGGGATGAAAGAGTCAGCGCCTGAGCCCCGTTTGTCGCGACCTCTTCACGAGCTGCGTCGAGCAGCGCGCGTCTGAGATCGCCATGGTGGTAGCTTGTGCGGCCCTGCACGTTTTTGCCGGTTGTTGCTTGTCGGTTACTCATAGCCTGCCATAGCCCGCTTCAATGTGATGCATTATAACTTCCTATCGCGCGGCCGCGTTTTCTGGTTAAAGTGATGACCTATCACATCACTCAGTAGGACCTTTCAAATGAACTACGAACCCCATAACCACACCGCCGCGGGAAGCGCTTACCTCTCTGGGAACTTCGCTCCCGTCGAGGTCGAGACCACCGCCTTCAACTTGAAGGTGACCGGAACCATCCCCGAGGAACTCAACGGTCGCCTGCTGCGGATCGGCCCGAACCCGGCTGCAGCGCCCGATCCGGCGAGCTACCACTGGTTTGATGCGACAGGCATGGTGCACGGCTTGCGGCTGCGCGAAGGCAAGGCCGACTGGTACCGAAGCCGCCTCGTGAAGGACTCGAGGATGAATGGCGAGCCGATACCCGGACCTGGCTTCCAGCACCGCGACGGCCCCGTGAACACCAACCTCACGCGAGCTGGCCACAAGCTTTACGCGGTTGTCGAAGCAGGCAACCTGCCGGTCGAACTCAGCTACGAGCTGGAAAGCAACGCGCGCTCTGACTTCGACGGGACGCTGGAAACCGGCTTCACTGGTCACCCCAAGTTCGATCCCCTCACCGGCGAGCAGCACGCGCTGGCCTACGAACCGGGCGAGCCGGTGCGGTATATCTCGGTCGATCAGGACGGTCGTGCCACCACCAAGGCGCGCATCGATCTGCCGCATATTCCGCTGATCCACGATGTTGCCTTCACGGCGAAATTCATCGTGGTCCCCGATTTTCCCGCGACCTTCCAGCCGGAGAGCGCGCACACCGCCTTCCCGTGGATCTGGGACGAAGCTCGCGAGTCTCGGATCGGCCTGCTGCCACGCAACGGCGACGTGTCGCGCCTGCAGTGGTTCGAGGCGCCCCGTTGCTTCGTCTTCCACTTCGTCAACGCCTACGACGAGGGCGATCTCGCGATCGTCGACTTGGTGCGGCACCCGCGCATGTTCGACCTCGATCAGAACGGGCCCAATGAGGGTGCGCCGGTGCTCGTTCGTTGGACGCTGGATCGCCGAAACGGCCGCCTGACCGAGCGGGTCATCGACGAGCGTGGCAATGAGTTTCCCCGGATCAACGGCCGCTTCGCAGGTCAGGACTATCAATTCGCCTACACGGCTCATTGGGGCGACGGCGTCGCATTCGGTCCTGCCCGCAAGCACGACATGCAACGCGGGACCTCGGAAGAGCATGACTTCGGCGACGGGCGCATGACCCTGGAGCCGGTTTTCGTACGGCGCCGCGGTTCAGTCGCGGAGGACGACGGCTGGGTCATGTCCTATGTGTACGACGCGAAGCGGAACCTCAACGATGTGGTCATCCTGGATGCACAGGACTTCGCGGGCGACCCTGTTGCGACAATTCACTTGCCGGTGCGCGTGCCCTTCGGCTTCCATGGCGGCTGGGCCGCGGATGCTGAGTTGGTGGTCTGACGCGCCTGCCACTCATCGGCGGGCGAAGAGCGAGTCGATGTTCGCTGTCGAGAGAGAAACAGACTGTCGAGCGGCCACAATCGGCGAACAGGGAACGCCCGTTGATGGCCGATCAGCGCCGAGCGAACCACGAGGGCCTACGGCAGAGAAAGACTGACTGCCGTCCTTCATATTCAGCCGCTGAATGACGGCGGTCGCCGAAACCACTCGCGACTCCTTGAGTTTGAAGTGGAGGTATGGCGGGCAGGTTTTGCGCAAGCAATGGTGTCGCCATGCATGACAGGACCACGGCGCTGGCGCGGACAGTTGAAGTCGAGAGGCGCATATGGACTCCTTGGAAGAAGACTGCCAATTTGCCAGCCCCGGGCCGAGCCTGCTATCCCGGCGGGCACTTGGCTTCACGTACGTGGTCGCGTTGAGGCCCACCTGTCCCCTCAGCCCTGATACCGGAATCGCACGTGGCCGGTGATCGCGTCAATCCTCATGCATTTGGTTTAGACATGAAGTGCTGGTCCTCGTCCACCTTGCTGCCCTTGTCTTTCAGCGCGTATTCGCCGTGCTGGCGGATCAGCTTGGCAACCAATCCGGTCCAGCCGGTCTGGTGGCTCGCGCCGAGGCCGGCGCCGCTGTCGCCATCAAAGTATTCGTAGAAGAGCAGAAGGTCTTGCCAGTGCGGGTCGCTGTTGAACTTGTCGAAGCGCCCGTTCGATGGACGCCGGCCGTTGTTGTCGCGCAGGAAGATCTTGATGAGGCGTTCCGACAGGTCGGTGGTCACCTCCCATAGCGTCAGTGAGTGGCCGGTGCGCGCTGGCCCGGGCACCTTGAACTCGTCGCCCAGGAAGTAGTGGTGTTTCTGCAGCGCCTCGATCAGGAGGRAGTTGAGGGGAAACCAGACCGGGCCGCGCCAGTTGGAGTTGCCGCCGAACATGCCGCTGGTCGATTCCGCCGGCTCGTAGTCGAGGGTGAAGGTCTGGCCGTCGATGGCCAGCAGGCAAGGGTTCTGCGCATGGGTCTTCGAGACCGAGCGGATGCCGTGCGGGCTCAACAGGTGTGACTCGTCCAGCACGATCTCGAGAAGGCGCGCGAGCTTGTCGGTGTCCACCAGCGCGAGCCGCGTGCGTTCGTGCACGCCGACATGGGTCATGTCGGCCAGGTTGCCGAGCAACTCGGGACGGTTGTCGGCGAACCACTGATAGCGCCGATCGTAGTCGCCGAGGCTGTCGAGCATGTCGCGGTCGCCGACCGCGATCGCGAACAACGGCACCAGGCCCGCGACTGTGTAGGCACCGACCGGAAAGCGGCGCCCGTCGGGCAACAGCAGCACGTCGAAGTAGTAGCCGCGCTCGTCGTCCCAGAGGCCCTCTCTCTTGCCTCCGACGCGGTTCAGCGCGTCGCCGATGTAGACGAAGTGCTCGAAGAACTTCGTCGCCACGTCTTCGTATGTCGGATTCTCGAAGGCCAGCACCAGCGCGACGTTGAGCATGTTCAGGCAGTAGGTCGCCATCCAGCTGGTGCCATCGGCCTGCTCGAGGTGGCCGCCGCCTGGAAGTCCGGAGGTGCGGTCGAAAGCGCCGATGTTGTCCAGGCCAAGGAAGCCGCCCTCGAAGAGGTTGTTGCCTTCCTGGTCCTTGCGGTTGACCCACCAGGTGAAGTTGATCAGCAGCTTGCGGAAGATCCGTTCGAGAAAGACCGTGTCCATCCGGCCCGTCATCTTCTGCTCGATCTGGCAGATGCGGATAGCCGCCCAGGCATGCACCGGCGGATTCACGTCGCCGAAGGCCCATTCGTAGGCCGGGATCTGGCCGTTCGGGTGCATGTACCACTCGCGCGTCAGGAGCAACAGCTGGTCCTTCGCGAAATCGGCGTCGATCATCGCGAAGGCCACGCAATGGAAGGCCATGTCCCAGGCGGCGAACCACGGGTACTCCCACTTGTCGGGCATCGACAGCACGTCACCCGTCGCCAGATGCGTCCATTCGTGATTGCGCCCCTGCTTGCGCTGCTCCGGTGGCGGCGGCTGCAACTTGTCGCCCTGCAACCAGTGGTCGACCACGAAGTGGTAGTACTGCTTGCTCCACAGCATGCCCGCGAAGGCCTGGCGCTGGACGTTGCGCGTGTCCGCCGGCAGGTCGAACGGCGTGATGCGCTGGTAGAAGGCATCGGCCTCCTCGATCCGGCGCGCGAACAGGGCATCGAAGCCGCTGCCGAGCGCGTCGCCAGGCTTGCCGTCGTTCGACAGGCGCAGCTTGATCACGCAGCTTTGACCCGGCTGCACCGTGCGGCGGTAGAGCGGTGCGGCCTTGGTGCCGACGTCTGCGCGGTTCACTGCCTCGGCGCGCCGGTGGACTACGAATTCGTCGAAGGCATCCTTGACGAAGCCGACCGTGGGCTGCCCCCAGAGTCGGGCCGTGTTGCTTTCGTTCTCGGTGAAGAGCAGGTCGTCGGATGGCTGGCAGTAGAGCCAGTAGGGTTCCATGGCGACGTGCGTCGCGGCGATCGCGTGCGCCCGCGTGGGATCGCGCGCCAAGAGTGGCTTGGGCTTCTTGCCGGACCACGACCAGTCATTGCGAAACCAGAGCGTTGGCAACAAGTCCAGCGGCGCCGCGTCCGGACCGCGATTGAACGCGGTGATGCGGACCAGCATGTCGTTCGGGCCGTCCTTCGCGTATTCCACAAAGACGTCGAAGTAGCGGTTCTCGTCGAAGATGCCGGTGTCCAGCAGTTCGTACTCCGGATCGTGGCGGCCGCGACGGCGGTTCTCCGCCCGCAGTTGCTCGTACGGATAGGCCTGCTGCGGGTACTTGTACAGGTACTTCATGTACGCGTGGCTCGGCAGGTTGTCGAGGTAGAAGTAGTACTCCTTCACGTCTTCGCCGTGATTGCCTTCGTTGCCGGTGAGGCCGAACATCCGCTCTTTCAGGATGGGGTCAGCCCCATTCCACAGCGCCAGCGCGAAGCACAAGTGCTGCTGGTCGTCGCAGACGCCCGCGATGCCGTCCTCGCCCCAGCGATAGGCGCGCGAACGCGCCTGGTCGTGGCTGAAGCTCTCCCACGCGTCGCCGCCCGCGCTGTAGTCCTCGCGCACCGTGCCCCACTGGCGCTCGCTCACGTAAGGCCCGAAGCGACGCCATGGCACCTGGTTCTCGCGCGCTTCGGTCAGGCGTTTCTCTTCTTCGGTGGGTGCGAGTGAGTCGGCCAATGGGTTCTTCCCTCGTTGAGGCGTCGAATCATGCACCAACTGCCGCGGCGTGTCCCGAAATGGGGCGCCGCACCGGAAGGCCGCATCGATCGGTGCGCGCGTGCCGGTCGGGCACGATCGTCATGCATCAAACGAAAAGTTCCGCTTCCAGTCGTCCCTCATGCTGATGACGATCCAGCCGCCCTTCTTCGTTTCGTCATACAGCGCCTGTGGCAAGGCTCCGACCTTCGTATCCGGCAAGCCCTGGGCGCGACCGTGGCGCTCGCGCTGCGCATCGTCGTGCAGGAGCAGCTGGTGGGACGGCCGGGAGCGCCGCGCTGGATCTGGGAATCGCATCGGCGATCCGGCTTGGCAGAGCGACCGCTTTGCGGCGATCAATTGGGGGCAATGACCGTCGCCTTCGGTCCGAGGGTATTGACACCACCCTCTTCACGGTGGTGCGGCCTTCGAGCATCGAAGGGCATCGAAGGGCATCGATGTGCGAGAGTGGAACTTTCCAAACCCGCTTTAGGAACTCGAAATGTATATCGCGGCGTCTTGGCTCGACGTCGCAAAGCGCGCCTTTCAGACGCACCGTGCCGCAGAGCTGCGCGAGCGACTGCTTCGCGGAGCCGAATTCCGAGCAATCAATGTCGCTGATGGGCCCGGAGTTCCACTCCGGCTGATTGGATAGCTGCCATTCGATGGGCCTTGGCGCAGAGGCGGGGTCCAGCTTGTGCGACGGCAACGGCTACGTCTGCACCACCTTGAAACCGGCCGTCGATGCTGAAATCTCCATGGCACCGGGATGACAGGAATGCGGCTTACAGCGTGAGTTCGCCGGGCGACAGGGAAGGACCGCAACCGCTGCGTACCCGCTGTACGGAATGCGCTGGCGAAAGGCAGGGCAGGGCCCGTTGCAGTCCGTCGCCGTTGTCAGGCCAACGACAGGTATGAGGGCAAGAGCGGCCTTCCGTGCCTGCGTGAGCGCTCGTCAAATAGCTTGGGATGGGCCTGTCGATGGCAGCAATGTTGCGGGCGCTGCCGGCCCCGAATATCTGACCGCCAGTACCCACGCCGAACGGTTTAGGGCCGTTGCGTCGTCAGGGCGCGCAGTTCTTCAAGGAGTTTGACCGAAGGACCGGGCAACATACCGGCCCTTCGACGGAACGCGGTCAGCGTTCTCTTGTCGCTGGCGCCTGGGATCTGCAAGGCGTCGATGAGCCCAGCCTTGCGTTCGGCGTCGTACATGGGCTCGGGCATCCAGCCAAGGAAGCCCGAGCGACCAATCAAGCTCTTGAGTGCGGTGACGGAGCGGGTTTCGACCACGACGTTGGGCAACGCCAGGCTCTGTCGGGCAAACACCTTCTTCATGTGCTCGAAAGGTCCGGTCCCCTTCGGCAGGATGGCCCAACGCTCTTGAAGTGTGTCCGCGAGCGTGAGCTTTGGCTTCTTGCGCAGCGGGTGGCGCCGGCCCGCAACCACGTAGCTGGTGTCCTCCCACCGGCAATCCTTGACGGCAACGATTTCGTCAGTGTCCTCGATGTCGACTCCCAACGCCAGATCGATTTCGTGTGAGACAAGCGCGTCTGCCAGCCGATCCCACACCCCTTCGATGATCTGGACCTGCAGATTCGGCCACCTGTTGCAGGTGCTTCCGATAGCCAGCGGGAGCACCAGGCAGGCGATGCTGCCCACGGCACCGACACGGATGGTGCCTTTTGCCAAGCCCAGCATCGCCTTGATTTCTTCGTTCGCATGCTCCGACTCGCGTTGCAAGAGGAGCGCGTGGGGGAGCAGCGCGCGTCCCACATCCGTTAATTGCATCCCCTTCGAGTGACGCTCGAACAAAGGCGCGCCCGCCTGCTCCTCGAGCCTGCGAATCGTGCGGCTGAGAGCGGGTTGCGTCACGTTCAGTGCGCCGGCCGCTCGACCAAGGCTTCCCGACGAAACGATTGCGTTGAAAGCGACGAGATGCTGAAGATCGAAAGGCATGCGTCACGGTAATGACTTTTTCTTGAAAAGGCAATTTTCCAGAAGGTCTAGAAGTTCAATACTTGCGCTCAGCCAGACAAGCGCTAGCGGCTCTCGCGGCGCGCAGCAAGAAAGCATGAAATGACCGGACCTGTACCTCTCGCGGTTGTCGAAACCCAAGACAAGCCCACCACCGTCACCGTTCGCGACGCTGTCGTCGATCTGATGCGCCGCTTTGGCATGACGTCGGTTTTCGCCAATCCGGGGTCGACCGAGCTCCCGATGTTCCGCGACTTCCCCTCCGACTTTCGCTACGTGCTGGGCCTACAGGAAGCCACCGTAGTCGGTATGGCTGACGGCTTTGCCCAATCCACCCGCAACGCGTCCTTCGTAAACCTGCATTCCGCAGCGGGCGTCGGCAACGCCATGGGCAACATATTCACCGCCCACAAGAACCGCACGCCGATGGTGATCACCGCCGGCCAGCAAGCGCGCTCGATCCTGCCGTTTGACCCATTCCTGTCCTCCGCGCAGGCCACCGAGTTGCCAAAGCCCTATGTGAAATGGAGCATCGAGCCGGCGCGCGCTCAGGATGTGCCGCTGGCCATCGCCCGGGCGTACTACATCGCCATGATGCCGCCGCGCGGCCCGGTGCTGGTATCGGTTCCGGTCGACGACTGGGACCAGCCTGCCGAGTACGTGCCCAGCCGCGTGGTCAGCACAGAATTGCGCGCGCAGCCGTCCGTCATTGCGAAGATCGCCGATGCGCTCAATGCCAGCGAACGTCCGGCCATCGTGGTTGGCGCAGCCGTCGATCGTGACAACGCATGGAACGAGGTCATCCAACTGGCCGAACTGCACAACGCCCGTGTGTGGGGTGCGCCGATGTCCGGGCGCTGCAGCTTCCCCGAAGACCACCACCTCTTCGCAGGTTTTCTGCCCGCAATGCGGGAAAGGATCGTCGAATTGCTGGCCGGGCATGACTTGATCCTTGCGGTGGGCGCACCTGCCTTTGCGTACCATGTGGAGGGTGCCGGCCCTCACATCCCGAAAGGCGCCTCGCTCTGCCAGTTGACCGAAGACCCGGATACCGCGGCGTGGACCCCGCTGGGAACGACGGCCGTGGGCAGCATTCGTCTCGGCGTGCTGGATCTTCTGGCGCAACCGCCGTCCCAGGTACGCGATGCACCCGCACTCAGGGCGACACCTGTGACGGCCGAAGCTTCCGATCTCATGTCGGTGGCCTACGTGCTCCAGACGCTGGCGCAGGTTCGCAAAGCGGAGGACATCGTCGTAGAGGAAGCGCCCAGTGCGCGGCCCGTGATGCAGTCGTATCTGCCGATCACCCGCAGCGAGACCTTCTACACGATGGATAGCGGCGGCCTGGGCTACGGCATGCCAGCGGCAGTGGGCGTCGCGCTCGGCAAGCCCGCAAGCCGGGTCATCTCCCTCATCGGTGACGGCTCCAGCATGTATTCGATCCAGGCGCTGTGGACTGCAGCGCAACTCAAGCTGCCGATCACCTTCGTCATCCTTAACAACCGTCGCTATGCCGCCTTGCAGGACTTCGCGCCTGTGTTTGGCTTCTCAGCCAGCGACGTCGTCCAGGGCACTGACTTGCCCGACATCGACTTCCCGTCCCTGGCCACCGGAATGGGCTGCGCAGCTCAACGCGTAACCAGCGCTTCCGAGCTTCGTTCCGCACTGACTCAAGCACTTGAAAGCGGCGTGCCCTACGTGGTGGAAGTGCAGGTCGCATAGACGGTCGCTTTCACTTTTCGACATCCCAACCTTTTCACCAACCATCCGGAGACAAACAGATGAAGATTTTCATGCTGATCAACGGCGAGCAGGCCCAGGCTCGCAACGGCGCCACCTTCGAGCGGCGCAACCCGCTCGACGGCAGTGTCGCAACCATCGCCCCCGCCGCGACAGCCGAAGATGCGATCGCAGCGGTCGAGGCCGCAGCCGAAGCCTTCAAGACCTGGTCGCTCACCGGCCCGAGCGAGCGGCGCGCGCTGCTGATGAAGGCTGCCGGCGCGTTGGAAGCCAAGGGGACCGCGTTTGCTGCTGCCGTGGCATCCGAGACCGGTGCTTCGGCCATTTGGGCGGGGTTCAACGTCCATCTGGCGGCCGGCATGCTACTGGAAGCCGCTTCGCTCACGACCCAGATCAATGGCGAGATCATTCCCTCTGACGTGCCGGGGAATCTGGCAATGGCCGTGCGCCAGCCCGCCGGTGTCGTGCTGGGCATCGCACCGTGGAACGCACCCATCATCTTGGCGGTTCGTGCCATTGCCACGCCGCTGGCGTGCGGCAACACGGTCATCCTCAAGGGCAGCGAAATTTGCCCCGCCACGCATGGCTTGATCATAGAAGCGCTGCAGGAAGCCGGGCTGCCCAAGGGCGTCGTCAATTTCGTGACCAATGCCCCCGCCGATGCGGCTGCCGTGGTGGAAGCCATGGTCTCGCATCCCGCCGTGCGGCGCGTGAACTTCACCGGCTCCACGCATGTGGGCAAGCTGATCGCAGCGACGTGCGCTAGGTATCTCAAGCCGGTCGTGCTCGAACTCGGCGGCAAGGCGCCGCTGGTGGTGCTGGACGATGCGGATGTTGATGCCGCTGTCGATGCTGCAGTCTTCGGCGCTTTCGCCAACTCCGGTCAGATCTGCATGTCGACTGAGCGTATCGTGGTGGATGCCAGCATCGCCGACGAGTTCGTCGCCAAGCTGAGTGCGCGTGCCGCCAGCCTGCCGTTGGGCGACCCGCGCCAGGGCCCGGTGGTATTGGGTTCGGTAGTCGACATGAGCACCGCACATCGCTGCAACGCCCTGATCGACGACGCGATCGCGAAAGGCGCCAAGTTGGTCCTGGGGGAAAAGGCTTCCAGCACCCTGGTGCCCGCCACGCTGATCGACCATGTCACGTCGGAAATGCGCATCTTCCATGAAGAGGCGTTCGGGCCGGTCAAGGGCATCGTTCGCGTCCGTGGCGTCGAGGAAGCGGTGGCCTGCGCGAACGACAACGAATTCGGCCTCGCGGCTGCGGTCTTCGGCCGGGACATTGCACGCGCATTCCAGGTCGCAAGCCGAATCGAGTCCGGCATCTGCCATATCAACGGTCCCACGGTCCATGACGAGGCGCAGATGCCTTTCGGTGGGGTCAAAGGCAGCGGCATCGGTCACTTCGGCGGCAAGGCCGGCATCGATGCGTTCACCGAACTGCGCTGGATCACGGTCCAGACGACCGAGCGCCACTACCCGTTCTGATCTGCCTGCGGCCTCATTACGCCCCGCCACGATGGCGGGTGGGGTAGGGCACGCACCTACAAATTCCTTGGAGACAACAAATGACACCCAACCATCCCCGCATGTGGTCCTCCCCGGCGTCCAGCTGGCGGGCCGCGGCGGCGCTCGCCATGGCAGCGGCCTTGGCCATACCCACTGCGGCCTTATCCCAGGCCTGGCCGTCCATGCCGATCAAGATCGTCGTCAACTTTCCTCCCGGCGGCGCTGCGGACCAGATAGCGCGGTCGATGACGCAGCCCCTGCAGGAAGCACTCGGACAACCTGTCGTTGTCGAAAACAAGAGCGGTGCCGGCGGCAACATCGGCGGCGAAGCAGTGGCCAAGTCGGCGCCTGATGGCTACACCCTGCTGATGAGCTCGGGCGGCATGGTGTCGGTCAACCCGCACATCTATCCCAAGATGCCATTCGACCCGACAAAGGATCTGGTGCCAGTCGCCTCGGCCGCGCGTGTGCTGGTGTTCCTTGTCACGCAGCCGTCGTTTCCTGCCAAGGATGCGAAGGAGTTCCTGGCGTACATGAAGTCGAATCCCGGCAAGCTTTCGTTCGGCTCGCCAGGTAACGGCAGTTCGCCACATCTCGCAACCGAGATGATGAAGTCCCAGGCGGGCGTGTTCGCGACCCATGTGCCCTATCGGGGCGCGGCGCCGGCGCTTACCGACCTGCTGGCTGGTCAGATCGATTTCCTGTTCGATCCGGGCGTGGCGATGCCACACATCAAGGCCGGCA
>NZ_JBFUIU010000072.1:0-20386 GCF_056401695.1 Variovorax sp. P4_D9 | reverse complement strand
GCCATAACCGCCGCCGCCGCCGCCGTAGCCACCACCGCTGCGCGGCGGACGGGCTTCCATCGGACGGGCTTCGTTGACGACCACGCTGCGGCCGCCGAGGGGTTGGCCGTTCATGCCATTGATGGCTGCTTGTGCTTCTGCATCACTGCCCATCTCGACAAAACCAAAGCCCTTGGAACGACCGGTATCGCGTTCCATCATGACTTTGGCGCTCGTCACGGCACCGAATTGGCCGAAGGCTTGCTCGAGATCACCGTCGCGCACCGAGTAAGGCAGGTTACCGACGTACAGTTTGTTGCCCATCAAGGGACTCCTATAAACACATCAAGAAAAGCGATGGAGTCCCGAGAGCAGCAATCCGGCGAAACATCCGCCGGGTTGCGCGAAACTGACCGATCACCGATTCGCCCCCGAATTTTGAAGGGAGGCTCGTGCATTATGGGTGAAACGGATGAAATGCAAGTAGGAATTTGCACCCAGTCGACGGCCTGGCGAATTTATTTTGGAGTCAGCGCTCGCTTACATATAGGCTCCCGGGCACGCTACAATCGCCCGGTCATTGGGGAGTAGCCGCCTTCCATCGCGAGAAGGGTTTGCGTCAACAGACTTGTCCTGCACCTGTGCAGCACATGGCGCAATCAGCAGCAGCCTGGCGAGACCTTTGACCGCGCAACTTCGGGATTCGGCCGAAGGTGTTGCGCGGTCAATTGCGTCCTTCGGCCGTCGGAGTCCCTTTCCCTCATGGAAGCTTTTTTCGTTGCAACCGGCGTGGTCGCGCTCGCCGAGATGGGTGACAAGACCCAGCTTCTCGCCCTCATCCTGGCGGCGCGATTCCGAAAGCCGTGGCCGATCGTGGCCGGCATTTTTGCCGCCACGATCCTGAACCACGCGCTCGCCGGCGCGGTCGGCAACTGGGTCACCCACTTCCTGGGCCCCAACATCCTTCGTTGGATCCTCGGCGGCTCCTTTATCGCGATGGCGCTGTGGATGCTGATCCCGGACAAGATCGACGACGGCGACGTTCCCAAGTCCTCGCACTTCGGCGTCTTYGGAACCACCTTGCTGGCCTTCTTCCTCGCCGAGATGGGCGACAAGACGCAGATCGCCACCGTGATGCTCGCGGCGCGCTACGTGGATGCCTACGTGTGGGTCGTCATGGGAACCACGCTGGGCATGATGCTGGCCAACGCGCCGGTGGTCTGGCTGGGCGAGCGCATCGTCAAGCGCGTGCCGATCAAGCTCGTGCATGGCCTCTCCGCCGCCATCTTCCTGGTGCTGGGCGTCGCCGCGTTGATCGGCTGGGGTTGAGCGACATATACTTCCGCCACGCGCCGATTTGCTCCAGCTTGCGGGCGCTCTACAAATGCAGCTAAAGACGGATGCCGGACCCGGCTCGTTTTTGGCGAGGCCGGGTCTTTTTCATTCATGTCCTTCGTCGTCACTCCGCAATCGATGCAGTTCGCGGGCCCGCTGTCACTCCGCAGCGGCGCGTCGATCAGCAACTACACGCTGGCCTACGAAACCTATGGCCGGCTCAACGCCGAGCGCAGCAATGCGGTGCTGGTGTGCCATGCGCTCAATGCGTCCCATCATGTGGCCGGGGTCTACGCCGACCAGCCGAAGTCCGAAGGCTGGTGGGACAACATGATCGGTCCCGGCAAGCCGGTCGACACCGACCGCTTCTTCGTCATCGGCATCAACAACCTGGGCTCCTGCTTCGGCTCCACCGGGCCGATGCACGACAACCCCGAGACCGGGCGCGCCTACGGTGCCGACTTCCCGGTGGTCACGGTCGAGGATTGGGTCGCGGCCCAGGCCGCGCTGCTCGACGCGCTCGGCATCGAACGCCTCGCGGCCGTGATGGGCGGCAGCCTCGGCGGCATGCAGGCTTTGTCGTGGACGCTGCAGTATCCGAAGCGCGTGCAGCATGCGGTGGTGGTCGCCAGCGCGCCGAGCCTGACGGCGCAGAACATCGCCTTCAACGAAGTGGCGCGGCGCGCCATCGTCACCGATCCCGACTTCCACGGCGGCCATTTCTACGACCATGGCGTGATCCCGCGGCGCGGCTTGCGCATCGCCCGCATGATCGGCCACATCACCTACCAGAGCGACGACGTGATGAACGAGAAGTTCGGCCGCGCGCTGCGCAGCGCCGTCGAGGGCAGCGCCGCGAACACCGAGTTCCTCTACTCGACACAGGAGGTCGAGTTCCAGATCGAAAGCTACCTGCGCTACAACGGCGACAAGTTCAGCGAGTACTTCGACGCCAACACCTACCTGCTGATCACGCGCGCGCTCGACTATTTCGATCCGGCACGCGACTTCGGCGGCGACCTCGGCGCGGCACTGGCCCAGGCCAGTGCCAAGTTCCTGCTGGTGAGCTTCAGCACCGATTGGCGCTTCTCGCCCTCACGCAGCCGCGAGATCGTGAAGGCGCTGCTCGACAACCGCCGCAACGTGAGCTACGCCGAGATCGATGCACCGCACGGCCACGACGCCTTCCTGCTGGACGACGTGCGCTACATGAGCGTAGTGCGCTCCTACTTCGAGCGCATCGCGGCAGCCTTCGAAGGGGCCGCCGCATGAGCGACATTCACACTCAGAACTCGATCGCCCGCCTGGTGCCCAAAGGCGCGCGCGTGCTGGACCTCGGCTGCGGCGACGGCGCGCTGCTCGACCTGCTGCAGCGCGAGCGCGGTTGCAGCGGCTACGGCGTCGAGATCGCCGACGGCAACGTGCTGCAGTGCGTGCGGCGCGGCGTCGACGTGATCCAGCTCAACCTCGACGAGGGGCTGGCGATGTTCGACGACGCCTCCTTCGACGTGGTGCTCCAGATCGACACGCTGCAACACCTGCGCAATGCCGAGGTGATGCTGCGCGAGACCGCGCGCGTGGGCCGCATCGGCATCGTCGCCTTCCCCAATTTCGCCCACTGGCCGAACCGCATCAGCATCGCGCGCGGCCGCATGCCGGTCACGCGTCGCCTGCCCTACCAGTGGTACGACACGCCCAACATCCGCGTCGGCACCTTCAAGGATTTCGAGGCACTGGCGCACAAGAACCGCCTGCGTGTGCTCGACGCCTTCGGCCTGCAGGATGGACGTGAAGTGCGCTGGCTGCCGAACGCGCGCGCCAGCACCGCCGTCTTCAAGTTCGAACGGGGTTGACGCTCGCCCAGGTCCCGAGGCCATGCCATTCACACTCGCAGCCGCGCGCCACAGCGAACTCGTCATCAAGAAGAGCCGTTTCATCGGCTGTGTCCAGCCGGTGGCCGATCGTGCCGGGGCACAGGCGGTGGTCGATGCGCTGCGTCGCGAACACCCGGCGGCGGCGCATGTCTGCTGGGCACTCATGGCGGGTGGCCAATCGGCGGCCAATGACGATGGCGAGCCGGGCGGCACCGCCGGCCGGCCGATGCTCGAAGTGCTCAGGCACCACGATCTCGACGGCGTGCTGGCGACGGTGGTTCGCTATTTCGGCGGCGTCAAGCTGGGTGCTGGCGGCCTCGTGCGAGCCTACACCGACAGCATCGCGCAGACGCTGATCGATGCCCCGCTGCTGCCGCAGGTGCGCCAGCGCGCGCTCCACTGCGCGGTGCCCTATGCGCTCGAGGGACTGTTGCGGCGCGAGATCGCAGCGGTCGGTGCCGCACTCGACGGCGTGCGCCACGAAAGCATGGTGCATTTCGACTTCAGCCTGCCGGAACCGGTGGCCGACGACTTCATTTCGCGCGTGGGCGATGCGGCACAAGGGCGCGTCGCCTGGCTTCAAATTTGAGCCTGCGGACAGAAAAAGCGGCAAATAGAGAGCGAAAGTTCGCAAATCTTGTCGCATCTGGATTTATTCAGTTACGCCTCTTGCGCAATGAAGTGCCGTGAGGCGAAATGTGCTTCTTACGATAGACCTTTTGAGGAGCTACCCATTGGCCACACAGTCCCCCTTCTTCGGCAAACGTGATCGCGAAGCCGAAAATCTCACCTCCCGTCCCGCGCCACTGATGGGTTCGAACACCAATCTGTCGGGCACGCCCGTCAGTCCGTCGACGCTCACCACCCAGGCCGCCAACGCCGCGGCGAGTGTTGCCAAGGAAGGCGGCAGCAAGCTCACCGTCGGTCCCAACATCAAGCTCAAGGGCGTCGAGATCACGGATTGCGACACGCTGGTGGTCGAGGGCCTGGTGGAAGCGACGATGGATTCGCGCGTCATGCAGATCGCCGAGCAAGGTGCCTTCAAGGGCTCGGCCGAAATCGACATCGCCGAGATCCGCGGCCTGTTCGATGGCAACCTGACGGTGCGCGAGAAGCTCGTGATCCATTCGACCGGCAAGGTCACCGGCAAGATCCGCTACGGCAAGATCGTCGTCGAGGARGGCGGCCAGTTGTCGGGCGAGATCAGCTTCGGCGCATCCGCGCCCTCGAGCAGCGCCGCCAAGCCGGCAGCCGCGTTTCAGGCCGCGGCCTGAGCAAGGCTGGCTCAAGCCAGCCGCTCGATCAAGGCACTCGCAGCGGCGGGTGCCTTTTCTTTTGCGCCGTTGATGAAGAAGACGAAGACATCGCGCGCCTTGGCGGCCTTCAATGGAGGGGCCTGCTCGACATGCGGCAGCGCGGCCGGGGTCTTGCCCGCGGCCCAGGTGCGTGCGTTCTCGGCCCACGCGTCGAGCGACTTGGGCGCGTAGCCGGTCTCGCGGGTCGCCTCGCTGTTCATGAGCCGCGCATAGGCGAAGTCGCCGGTCAGGTCGGCGAAGGACGGGAACTTCTCGGAATCGGTGAACACCGTCGCCGCCTTGTGCTCACGCGCCAGCGCAAGGTACTCGGGCGACTTGAAGCTCTCGTGCCGCACGTCCATCACATGACGCAGTTCCCTGCTGCCCGCCTTCTTCGGCAGCAGCGCGAGGAAGCCGGCGAAGTCCTCCGCGTCGAAGGCCTTGGTCGGCATGAACTGCCACACGATCGGACCCAGCTTGGGGCCCAGTTCCTCGATGCCGCTGTCGAGGAATCGTGCGATCGAATCACCGGCGGTCGCGAGCAGCTTGCGGTTGGTGGCGAAGCGCGAGGCCTTGAGCGAGAACATGAAGCCGTCGGGCGTCTCTTCGTTCCATTTCCTGAAGCTGGCCGGCTTCATGGTGCTGTAGTAGGTGCCGTTGACCTCGATCGCCGTGAGATGCCGGCTCGCATAGCTCAGCTCCTGCGCATGGGGCAGCTTGGCGGGATAGAAATTGTCCCGCCAGGGCTCGTAGGTCCAGCCTCCCACGCCGACGCGGATGCGCGGATTCGTCGAAGCGGCTTCTCGTGGGGTGCGCGCTGCCATGGCTTCCCTTCGGTCGGTGTGGTGGAGCTCGCCTTTTTATCCCATCCGCGGGCCGGATGGCAGCGCTGGCGGGCAGGAAGCGCCAAGTGGCACTAACATCGCTTCCCCACTCCGCGGAGACCTTTCGATATGAACGCCCCCCTCCACCGTGAAATGCCCGCCGGCCTGCTCGACGCCGGCCGCGCGCTGTCCGACGTCTCCGCCCAATGGGACCAGGACATCGTCAGACAACTCACCGACTACATCGCCATTCCCGCCAAGTCGCCGGGCTTCGACAAGGACTGGTCGCACAACGGCTATCTCGACACCGTGCTGCGCAACGCCGCCAGCTGGGTCGAGGCGCAGAAGGTCGAGGGCCTGAAGCTCGAGATCGTGCGCCTCGAGGGCCGCACACCGGTGCTGTTCTTCGAGGTGCCCGCCACCGGGACCGCGATGACGGAGACCGTGCTGATGTACGGCCATCTCGACAAGCAGCCCGAGTTCACCGGCTGGCGCAGCGACCTGGGCCCGTGGACGCCAAAGTACGAAAACGGCCTGCTCTATGGCCGCGGCGGCGCCGACGACGGCTACGCGGTGTACGCCAGCGTCGCCGCGCTGCAGGCGCTCAAGGCGCAGGGCGCGGCCCATCCTCGAATCGTCGGCCTGATCGAGACCTGCGAAGAGTCCGGCTCCTACGACCTGCTGCCGTACGTCGATGCGCTGCGGCCACGATTGGGCGAGGTCTCGCTGGTCATCTGCCTCGACTCGGGCGCCGGCAACTACGACCAGTTGTGGCTCACGACCTCGCTGCGCGGCATGGCCAGCGGCACGCTGAAGGTCGAGATCCTGACCGAAGGCATCCACTCCGGCGATGCCTCGGGGCTGGTGCCGTCGAGCTTCCGCATCATGCGCCAGGTGCTCGACCGGCTCGAGGACAGCAAGACCGGCCGCCTGCTGCCGCAGAGCTTCCACTGCGAAGTGCCGGCCGAACGGGTGGCCCAGGCCCGCGCCACGGCCGCGATCCTCGGCGAGGAGGTCTACAAGCGCTTTCCCTGGGCCCACTACGACTGCGGCGGCTCGACCACCTTCGCGCTGCCAACCACCACCGATCCGCTCGAGGCCCTGCTCAACCGCACCTGGAAGCCGACGCTGTCGGTCACCGGTGCCGAAGGCTTCCCGGCACTGAAGGACGCCGGCAACGTGCTGCGCCCCTACACGGCCTTCAAGCTCTCGCTGCGGCTGCCTCCGCTGGTCGATGCCGGCCTGGCGGTGCAGGAACTCAAGCAACTGCTGGAAGACAACGCGCCCTACCAGGCCAAGGTGACTTTCGAGAGCGGCGGCGGCGCCACCGGCTGGAATGCGCCTGACACGGCGTCCTGGTTCGAAAGCGCGCTCAACGCCGCCTCGCAGGCCCATTTCGGCGCCGATTGCGGCTATATCGGGCAGGGCGGCACCATCCCTCTCATGAACATGCTGAGCCAGGGATTCCCGAAGTCGCAGATGATGGTCTGCGGCGTGCTGGGCCCGAAGAGCAACGCCCACGGACCGAACGAGTTCCTGCACGTGCCCTACGCGAAGAAACTGACGKCGGCGGTGGCCGAAGTGATCGCCGCGCTGCCGGCCGCCCGCGCCGGCGCAGCTTGACGACGCTGCGCACGCCCGACGGCGAAACGCTGGCGCTGCACGACTGGCCGATCCGGACCGGCATGGCCAGGGCCATCGTGCTGATGGTGCACGGCTTGGGGGAGCATGCCGGGCGCTACCGCACGGTCGCCGCGCGTCTAAACGGCTGGGGCTTCGCGGCCCGCGCCGCCGACCACCGGGGCCACGGCGTATCCAGCGGGGCACGCGGCGGCTTGCCGACCCCGGCCCGGCTGGTCGACGACCTGGCGCTGGTGGTCGACGATACGCGCCGGGCCTTCCCCGGGCTGCCGCTGGTGCTGCTGGGCCACAGCCTGGGCGGCCTGGTGGCGGCCAGCGCGGTGGCGCGCGGGGTGCGGGAGGTCGATGCGCTGGTGCTGTCGTCACCGGCGCTCGATGCCGGACTCAGCGCCGCCCAGAAGCTGCTGCTGGCCACCCTGTCGCGCCTGGCACCTGGTCTGCGCGTCGGCAACGGGCTCGATGCCGACTTCCTCTCGCACGATCGTTCGGTGGTCGAGGCCTACCGCGCCGATCCGCTTTGCCACGACCGCATCGGCGCCCGCCTGGCACGCTTCCTGGCCGACGAGGGCGCCGCGGTGCAGTCGGCAGCGCCGGCTTGGCAGGTCCCCACCCTGCTGGTCTATGCGGGTGACGATCGGCTGGTTAAGCCGGCCGGCAGCCGGGCCTTCGCCGACGCCGCTCCGGCTGCGGTCGTCAGCAGCACCTGCTTCCCGACGCTCTACCACGAGATCTTCAACGAGCGCGACGCCGAGCCGGTGTTCGAGACGCTGCGCCGCTGGCTCGACACCCGCTTCCCCGCTGCGTAGTCAGGCCGCAGCCGCGGTAGCGGCGCGCTTGCGTCGTGCGAGCCACAGCAGCGCTGCGCCGGTCAGCAGCACCGGAACCAGCGAGCCGAAATTGAGCAGTCGCCAGCCCTGTGTCGTGACCAGCACGCCCGACGCGAAAGAACTCAGCGCCAGCGTCGCGAAGACGCAGAAGTTGAGCGCGCCCTGGGCGCGGTCGCGTTCCTCGGGCGTGTACGCCGCGAGCGAGAGAGTGGTGCTGCCCGTGAAGAGGAAGTTCCAGCCGACGCCGAGCATGAACAGTGCAATGACGAACTGGCGCAGGTCCACGCCCGACAGCGCCACCATGATGCAACCCAGGTTGAGCGCCAGGCCCATGCCCATCACCGGCAGCACGCCGATTCGGCGGATCAGGTGCCCGGTGAAGAAGCCCGGCGCGAACATGCCGATCACGTGCCACTCGAGCACCAGGGCGATCTCCTCGAAGGGCAGGCTGCAGACCTGCATCGCGATCGGCGTCGCGGCCATCAGCAGGTTCATGACGCCGAAACCCAGTGCGCCCGAGACGGCCGCGACGATGAAGGTCGGCTGGCCCGCGATCTCGGCCAGCGGGCGCCCACCCTGGCCTGCACCGCGCGGCGGCGCCGGGGGAAAGTCGATGAAGCTCATCACCGCCATCGACAGCAGCGCCACCGCCGCCAGCGCGACATAGGCACCGGCGAACGGCACCGCAAACCAGTTGCGCGTGAGCGCGGCCAGGTTCGGTCCGGCGACGGCGCCGATCAGACCGCCCGCCATCACCAGCGAGACCGCTTTTTCGCGCCAGTCGGGGCCGGTGAGTTCGGCCGCGGCAAAGCGGTAGAGGCCGGCGTTGGCGTTGTAGTAGCCGGCCACCACGGTGGCCAGGCACAGCAACCAGAAGTTCTGCCAGAGCGCCGCCTGCGCGCACAACAGCGCCGACCCGAGCGCCACCGCGATCCCGATCTGGAAAGAGCGGCGGCGCCCGAAGCGCTGCTGCGTGCGTGCCACCAGTCCGGTCGCCAGCGCGCCGCCGACCACGTAGCCCATCACCGGCAAGGTCGCCATCCAGCCGCGCGGCGCCAGCGAGAGCCCGACCAGGCCATTGATCGCGATGAAGGTGACGTTGTTCGTGAGGAACAGGCCTTGGCAGATGGCGAGCAGCCAGAGATTGCGGTTCATGGAGACCGAAGAGGAGGGGGTCGCCCGTTCTATCACGGTCGCGGATCAGAACGGCCGAAGAAAAGGCGCCTCGCGGGCGCCTGTCGGTCTGGCTGTCGAACTGAAGCGTCGTCAGCCCTTCTGCAGCAGCCCGCTCAGCGACGACAGCAGGTCGTCGTGCGTGCCCAGGCCGTCGGCGGGCACCTCGCCCTTGGGCGTGAGGTGATCGATCAAGGTTGGCAGCAGCGTGGCGAGCATCGGCAGCAGCGTGGCGCTGTTGATGCCGAGCTTCTGCGCGATGCCGGAGATCGCGTCGCTGCCGAGCACGTCTTGAAGTTGGCCGCCCGAGATCGGCGCGTTCTCGCCCTTGCCGATCCAAGAGCCGATGACGTCGCCCATGCCGGCCTGCTCGAACTTCGAAACCAGGCCGCCGAGTCCGCCGAGCTCGCCGTTGTTGGCCAGCAGGCCGCCGAGGGCACCGGCCAGGCCGCCGAGATTGCCGGCGGAACCGCCGCCGCCGCCCAGCAATGCACCGAGGTCGCCCAGGCCCCCTCCGCCCTGCGGCTGTTGCGCGCCGCCAAGCACCTGTCCGAGAACCGAATCCAGCAATCCCATGGGAACCTCCTGATGTTGAAGTGATTTCAATCGCTATTTCGATCGCGGCGGTCGCCTGGCCAGCAAGGGTTCGCTCACGCCCTGCACGCCAACCAGCCCGAGCACCGTCACCAGGGCATTCTGCGCGCCGTGCCAGGCGTCTGTCACGTCGATCCATTCGGACAGCGCGTGAAAGCCGCCGGTCTGGCCCCCGCTGCCGATGATGATGGCCGGGATGCCGAGCGACATCGGCACGTTCGCATCGGTGCTGGCGCCTGTCAGCAGGGTCTTGTGGCCGAAGGCGGCGTTCGAGCGCACCGCCGCTTCGACAATCACCGAATCAGAGGGTGTCCGTCCGCCGGGCCGGTCGCCGATCAGCTTCGTGGAGGCGCTGAGCGTTGCGGTGTTCCATCGCTTGTTCTCCGCCGCCACCGCTTCGTCGATCGCGGCCAGCACCTTCTTCTCGGTCTCGAGCAGCGGACCCATTTCGTCGGAGCGGATGTCGATCATCATGCGCGCGTCCGGCGCGATGGTATTGACCGAGGTGCCGCCGCCGACCGTGCCGACCGTGAAGGTGGTCCGCGGATATGCCGGCGTCTCGATGTCGGCGATGCGGGCGATCGCCCGGCCCATGCCGTGGATCGCGCTCGGCACCTTGCCGAAGGCGCCGTAACTGTGGCCGCCGGGCCCCTTGAAGCTCACTTCATAGCGGTGGCTGGCGGTACCGAGCACCAGCACCGTGCCGTCGGCCGCCGGCTCCAACCCGACCATGCCGTCGATGTCGGGGTGGTCGCGGAAGATGGCCTTCATGCCACGCAGGTTGCCCAGCTCCTCCTCGCCGACGCTGCCGACGAACAGCAGGTCGCCCACGGTCTGCACCTGCTGGTCGTTGAGCACCTTGAGCCAGGACAGCAGCACCGACAGGCCGCGCGTGTCGTCCGAGATGCCCGGTGCGTAGAGCCGGCCGTCGCGTTCCTTCACGCGAACGTCGGTGCCGGCCGGAAAGACAGTGTCGAGATGGGCCGAGACCAGCAGCCTCGGGCCGTTGCCGCTGCCCTTGCGCAGTCCGATCACATTGCCTTCGGCGTCGATGCTAGCCTGGGTCAGTCCCAGCGCCTTCATGCGGGCCAGGAAGGCCTCGGCGCGCTTCTGCTCCTTGAACGGCGGCGACTCGATCTCAGTCAGCAGGCGCAGGTCCTCGACCGAGCGCGCGTGATCGGCCTCCACCGCATCGAGCAGCTTGCGCATCGAAGGCGCGGCGAGCAGCTGCGAGTAGGCCTGGTCGACCGCCGGCCGCACGTGGGTGGGCGTGGGCGCCACCGCAGCGTTCTGGGCCTGCGCGACGCCGGTGGCCAGTGCGGCGAGGAGCAGGAGCGCCGCACTCCGGCGGCCCAGCAGGCGCGAGGACATGAATCAGCCGCCGGCCAGCCAGACCACGGCCGCCAGCGCGGCCGTTTCGGCCCGCAGCACGCGCGGACCGAGCGTCAACGGCGCAAAACCCTGCGCGATCGCAGCTTGTTCCTCGGCGGCGCTGAGGCCGCCCTCCGGACCGCTCAGCACCCAGGCATCGGGGCGCCCGCCCTGCACGGCACCGAGAACGTCGGCGACCTGGCGGGTGCCGGGCGCCAGGCTCAGCACGAAGCGCCCGGCGTCTCGCTGCTGCGCCTCCAGCCAGGGAGCGAAGGCCTGCACCGGATGGATCCGTGGAACGCGGTTGCGTCCGCATTGCTCGCAGGCCGCGATCGCGATCGCCTCCCAGTGGGTCCGCTTCTTCTCGGCCCGCTCGGCGTTGAGCCTCAACACGCCGTGGGCGGTCATCAGGGGCTGGATGCTGGCCACGCCGAGTTCCGTGGCCTTCTCGACCAGCCAGTCCATGCGTTCGTTGGCCGGCATGCCGACCGCCAGGTGGACGGCACGCGGCACCTCGCGTTCGACCGCCGTGTGGGCGCCGACCTGCACCGCGACCTCGCTGCGGCCCATGCGCTCGACCGTGGCGGCGTACTCGCCGCCCAGGCCGTCGAACAGCGTCAGCGCATCGCCGGGCTGCATCCGCAGCACTTGCACGTGGCGCGCCGCGCCGGCCGGCAGCACCAGGGGGCCGTCGGCGGCGAGCGCAACCGCGCAGTGGAAACGCGCTGTCACACGCGTCCGTAGGCGAAGCCGCTCAACGCCTGTGTGCCTTCGACCTCGTCGACGACCCGCAGCAGCGGCGTCAGTTCGCTGTAGCGACCGGCAGTGGACCGGATGTAGGCGATGAAGCGCGGCGTATCGGCCAAGTACTTCGGCTTGCCGTCGCGCAGCGTCAGCCGGGCGAAGATGCCGGCCACCTTCAGATGGCGCTGCAGACCCATCCATTCGACCGCCCGATAGAAGGCGCCGAAGTCATCGTCGACCGGCAGGCCGGCCTTGCGGGCGCGTTCCCAGTAGCGCAYCGTGACGTCGAGCACGAACTCCTCGTCCCAGCTCAGGAATGCGTCGCGCATCAGGCTCGCGATGTCGTAGGTGATGGGACCATAGACCGCATCCTGGAAGTCCAGCACGCCGAGCGCATCGCCCTCGCCGATCATCAGATTTCGCGGCATGAAATCTCGGTGGACGTAGACCGGCGCGGCTGCGAGATTGTTCTCGACGATGGCCCTGAAACTTCGCTCGAGCCGCTCCTTGAGCCGACCTTCGATCGCCACGCCGCGATGCCGCGCGATGTACCAGTCGGGGAACAGGGCCAGTTCGCGTTCCAGCAGCGCCCGGTCGTAAGGCGGCAGAACGCCGGGCCTGGAAGCCAGCTGCCAGCGGATCAGGGCATCGACCGCATGGTCGTACAAGGGCCGTGCCGCCTGCGGATTCGCCGGGTCGATGACGTCCAGCATGGTCTGCCGGCCCAGGTCGTCGAGCAGCAGGAAGCCCTCGGCGGGCTCCCAATCGAGCACCTGCGGCGCGCTCACGCCGGCTTCGGACATCAGCTTGGCGACCTGCACGAAGGGCGCGCTGTTCTCTTGCGCGGGCGGCGCGTCCATGATGATCCGGGTCGGGGCGCCGCGTTCGGCATCGACGCGGAAATAGCGGCGGAAGCTGGCATCGGCCGAGGCCATGCGCACGCTCTCGGGCCGCAGGTGATGGCGTTCCGAAACACGCGCCATCCAATGCTGGAACGACGTGGCGCGGGCCGGGTCGCCCCAGGCCGGTGCTTCGGGAGAGGGGGCGGCGGCGCCGGACGGGAGCTGGGAGACTGTCATGGATAATCGATTCTACAAATCCGCCTCGCGCGGAGCTTCGCAACCCGATGGCCCCCGGCGCCGTCTTCCCCCTCCCAGACCGAATTTTGTCCCGTACCGATGCCTGACCTGAACCGAGCCGCCTGGCGCCGGTGCCGCCCGCCCTTGCCCCTGGCGCTGCTGTCGCTGGCGCTGCTGCATGCGCAGGGCGCGTGGGCACAGGACGCGGGCCTGGACGCGCCGCTCGTGCTCAAGCGCTCGCCGCAACTCGTGGAAACCATCCCGGAGGCCACGCGCGGGCAGCTGCCGACCTTCGTCAACGGCGACAAGATCTCCGGCCGGCCCGACCTCGAGACCGTGGTCGAAGGCAATGCCACACTGCGCCGGGGCGATCTGTCGCTGCGCGCCGACCGGCTCGAGTACTACCAGCCCGACGACCGCGCGCGGGCCACCGGCAACGTGCGCATCAACCAGGCGGGCAACGTCTACGAGGGGCCCGAACTCGAGCTCAAGCTCGAGACTTTCGAGGGCTTCTTCAACAAGGTCCGCTACCGCTTTCTCGCCACCGGCGGGCGGGGCGACGCCGAGCGCATCGACTTCGTCGACAGCAACGTGTCGGTCGCCCGCATGGCCACCTACACCACATGCCGGCCCGAGGACTATCCGGGCTGGATGCCGGCCTGGCTGCTGAGCGCCGCGACCCTGACCACCGACACCGAGGAAAACGTCGGTGTCGCGACCAATGCGCGGCTGACCTTCATGGGCATCAGCACGCCGCCCTTCCCGTCGCTGAGCTTCCCGCTCAGCAACGACCGCAAGACCGGCCTGCTGCCACCGGTTATCGGCATCGACAGTGTCAACGGCATCGACATCACGACGCCGTTCTACTGGAACATCGCGCCCAACCGCGACGCCACGCTGTATCCGACCCTGATGACCAAGCGCGGCATCAACCTGGGCACCGAATTCCGCTACCTGGAAGAAAAGTACAACGGCGAGATCCGGGCCGACTACATGCCGTACGACCAGCTGCGCGACCGCGACCGCTGGGGCATCTGGACCCATCACATCCAGACTTTCGACTCCCGGTACTTCAGCCTCGACTCGCTGGTCGGCACGCTCAACATCAACCGCGTGAGCGACAACGACTACTGGCGCGACTTCACGCACACGCCCTCGTTGACGCAGCGCCTGCTGGCCAATGAAGGCGCCCTCAACTGGACCAAGGGCGACTGGAGCGGCACGGCGCGCGCGCTGAGCTACCAGACCTTGCAGTACGCGCCGGCACCGATCGTGCCGCCCTACGACCGGATGCCGCAGATCACGGCGAACTACAACAAGTTCGACTGGAACGGCTTCGACATCTCGCTCAACAACGACTACACGCGCTTCGAGGCGAAGAATCCGTTCGTGCAGGGCCAGCCCAACGGCGAGCGGGTCTTCTCGGTGGCCTCGCTGAGCCGGCCCTTCCTAACGCCCGGAACCTTCGTGGTTCCGAAGGTGATGCTGAACGGGACCGCCTACCAGTTCGATGCGCCGCTGCTGACCAACGGTGCGACCTCGGCGGACCGCGTGGTGCCGACCTTCAGCCTGGACAGCGGCCTGATCTTCGAGCGCGACGCCAACTATTTCGGCCGCGCCTTCCGCCAGACGCTGGAGCCCCGTGCCTTCTATGTCTACACGCCCTTCCGGAACCAGAATTACCTGCCGGTCTACGACACGGCGCAGAACGACTTCAATTTCGCCACCGTCTATACCGAGAACGCGTTTTCGGGCGATGACCGCATCTCCGACAGCAACCTGCTGACCCTGGGCGCGACCACCCGGCTGATCGACCCCGACACCGGCGCCGAGGCCGCGCGCTTCGGCGTTGCCCAGCAGCTGCGCTTCGCCGACCAGTTGGTCACCATGCCC
This sequence comes from Variovorax sp. P4_D9, assembly GCF_056401695.1. Taxonomy (NCBI): domain Bacteria; kingdom Pseudomonadati; phylum Pseudomonadota; class Betaproteobacteria; order Burkholderiales; family Comamonadaceae; genus Variovorax; species Variovorax sp. P4_D9. The sequence continues at coordinate 5,757 of NZ_JBFUIU010000072.1, read as the reverse complement.
GGCGGTGTGCCGGTCACCGACCGGGTCAGCAACCTGCTGCTGGGCGCCCAGATCAACTGGACGCCCAAATGGAGCGTCGATGGCACCGTCCAGTACAACCCGGACACGCAAAACTCGGCCCGCACCGCGATCAGCGCACGCTACAACCCCGGGCCCTACCGCACGGTCAGCGCCGCCTACCGCTACCAGGCCGACACTACCCCAACTTCCAATGACGGCAACCGGGCGTTCGACGTCAGCTGGCAGTGGCCACTCAATGACCTCTGGGGCGACAAGGGCCAGGACCTGGGTTCCGGAAGGGGTCAAGGCGGTGGGCGCTGGTACGCAGTAGGCCGTTTGAACTACAGTCTGGAGTCCAGCAAACTGACCGACGGGGTTCTCGGCTTCGAATACGACGGCTGCTGCTGGATCGGGCGCGTGGTGGTGGAACGCGTCACCACCGGCCAGGTCACAGCCAACACGCGAATCATGTTCCAGCTCGAGCTGGTCGGATTTGCCAGCGTCGGCTCGAGCCCGAGACGAACATTGACGCAGAACATCCAGCGCTACACCCCCCTGCGCCAGCCCAGCCTCGGCCCGAGCCGCTTCACCAATTACGACTGAGATCGAGCTTCGCCATGACACCCATCCGATCCCTCCTGACCCTGGCCTGCCTCGCGGCGCTGACTGCCACAGCCGGCGCGCAGGGCATCACCGACATCATGCGCAGCGGTCCGCGCGTGGGGCCGGCCCCAATGCCGAGCCAGCCGCGCCCGTCGGCGCCCGCGACCCGGCGTTCGGCCGAGTACATCGTCGCGCTGGTCAATTCCGAGCCGGTGACCAACACCGAGGTGCAGTCGCGCGTGGAACGCGTGCTGCGTGAGAATCCCGACGCCGAGCGCCTTCCGCGCGCCGACTTGGCGAAGATGGTGCTGGAGCGGCTCATCAACGAGCGCGCGCAGCTCCAGTTGGGCAGGGAGTCCGGGGTGAAAGTCGACGATCTCGCGGTCGACCAGGCCGAGCAGACCGTCGCCCGGCAGAACCAGATCAGCCTCGTCGAACTACGTCGCCGCGTGGCGGCCCAGGGCCTCTCGCAAGAGCAGTTCCGGCGCGACTTGCGTGACCAGCTCACCCTCACGCGCCTGCGCGATCGCGAGATCGAAGCCAAGGTCAAGATCAGCGACGCCGAAGTCGACCAGTTCATCAAGGATCAGCGCGCCGGTGCCAATGCCGCGTTCCCGCCCAACATCAACATTGCCCAACTGGTCGTTCTGGTGCCCGAAAACGCCGGCGAGGCCGACGTGGCCAAGCTGCAGCAGCGCGCCCAGGCCCTGGCGCAGCGCGCCCGTGCCGGCGAAGACTTCACCAAGCTGGTCCAGGAGAATTCCGATGCGCCTGACCGTGCCGCGGGCGGTGCGCTGGGCATGCGCAGCGCAGACCGCTATCCGGGGATCATCGTCGAGGCCACGCAGTCGACGCCGGTCGGCGGCATCGCCGGGCCGATCCGCTCCAGCGCCGGCTTCCACGTGCTCAAGCTGCTGTCGAAATCGCAGCCCGGGGCCAGCGACGCCGTCATCACGCAGACCCAGGTCCGGCACATCCTGCTGCGCAACGATTCGAAGCGCAACACGGCCGAGGCGGTCGCCCAGCTGGCCGAGTTCAAGACGCGGCTGCAGGCCGGCACGGCCGACTTCGCCGGCCTGGCGCGCGACAATTCGCAGGACGGCAGTGCCAAGCAAGGCGGCGACCTGGGCTGGTCGCGGCCCGGCGTGTTCGTGCCCGAGTTCGAGGAAGTGGTGAACCGCCTGGCGCCTGGAGAGATCAGCGACCCGGTGGTCACGCGTTTCGGCGTCCACCTGATCCAGGTCCAGGGCCGGCGCGAAGCCAAGCTGACCCAGGCCGAACAGCGCGAGGCCGTGCGCGCCGTGATGCGCGAGAAGCGGGTCGAGCAGGCCACCGACACCTGGGCCCAGGAAGTGCGCGCGCGCGCCTACGTCGAGTACCGCGAAGCGCCGCAATCATGATGGCTCCGCCCCAGGTTGGCTCACTTCGTGTAGCCGCGGCCGGGAGCCTGGGTTGAGGCACATTGCGCGCAAGCGCTTTGGGCAACACTTTCTGACCGACGGCGGAATCATCGACGCCATCGTGCGCGAGATCGCGCCGAAGGCCGGGGACGCGATGGTCGAGATCGGGCCGGGGCTGGCGGCATTGACGCAGCCGCTCGTCGAGCGCTTGGGACGACTCACGGTGATCGAGTTGGACCGCGACCTGGCGCAGCGCCTGCGCGGGCACGGCCAGCTGGACGTGATCGAGTCCGACGTCCTCAAGGTGGATTTCGCCGCGTTGGCCGCCAAGTTCTCGCCGGCGCCGCTGCGCGTCGTGGGCAACCTGCCCTACAACATCTCGACCCCGATCCTGTTCCACCTGCTGGGTTTCGCGCACCTGATTGCCGACCAGCATTTCATGCTGCAGAAGGAAGTCATCGACCGCATGGTGGCACGGCCGGCCACCTCGGACTACAGCCGCCTGAGCGTGATGCTGCAATGGCGCTACGCGATGGACAACGTGCTGTTCGTCCCGCCCGAGAGCTTCGACCCGCCACCGCGCGTCGACAGCGCCGTGGTGCGCATGGTGCCGCTAGCCGAGCCGCCGGCCGTCGATGCCGCCCGTCTCGGCGAGATCGTCCAGGTCGCCTTCAGCCAGCGCCGCAAGCTGCTGCGCCATACGCTCGGCAAATGGCTGGAACTACACGCCTTCGCCGGCGATTTCGACACCCAGCGCCGCGCCGAGGAAGTGCCGGTCGCCGAATACGTCGCCCTCGCCCAATCCGTCCAGCCATAAAAAAAGCCCGCCTAAGGCAGGGCTTGTTGGTGAAACACCGCGGAACCGGCTTCGCCGGGCCGCTGGTGTTGCCCCCAGCAGGGGGAGGGCGCCCGACACGAAGTGCGGGCAACCTAGGGGCGAGCAACAGCTACGCTGCTGCCAACCAATAGCCCGCATTGAAGGGGCTGCTCATGCGCAGGGCCAGGGGCGAGACGTCGACCAGTTTGTCGGTCGGCATCTTTTCCGCTGCCGGGTCTGCATGTTGAAGATCGATGCCGGTCGCCGGAGCGGCGGCATTGTCCGGGGAAGCCTCATTCGCCCGTTCTGCTTGGCTGGTGTGTGCAGAACGGGCTACAGAAAAGAATAGAAGCACCTGAACGGTATCTTCCGGTCTCCCCAGTAGTCGGAGGCGTCGCGGAAGATGTCGAGCAGTTGCTCGCGCGCTTCCTTGTCGAACTTGGCATTGGCCGGGATCTGCTCGAGCACGATGACGAAACCCGGCTGCGGGCCCGATTTGTGCAAGGGATCGGTCATGCAGTCGTACAACGCGTCGAAGTTCTTGCCGAAGTGCTGCGGGAAGGTGAATTGCTGGGCAATCAGGTCAAGCACGTCCTGCTTCGTCTGGGCGTTGCCCAGGTTGGCGTACAGGAAATGCTGACCGGCCGCATGCGCCGCTTCCTGCAGGTCGTTCACGCGGAAGGCGCGAATCGACTGCACGATGTTGGGTCGCACTGCACGAAGGGATAAGGTCATCTCCGCTGGTCTTTCCATGGTTGTCGTCGTCGTCATTTCTTCGGGTCGCCTCTCGGCGCAGCTCCAATTCAGTTGCTCGTTCATGGCACGATTCGCCGGAAGCTCGCGTAATGGTCTGCCGTATACCAGCAGCCCGATGGCGTCGTGCGCTCGCCTCCGCAGACGATGCGCCGACCGCCACGGTCACGCGATCCGGGCGTATCGACCGTGTATTCTCGATAGTGGCCTCGCCGTTCCGGCGGCAGCAGACGTTCGCGGTTGCCGAACACCGTCCCGTCTTTCTCGTGCCGGAAAGGACCACCGTTCAAAATGGCCTCATAGGTACGCTGGCCTTGCACCGGCAGTTCGGCCAGCGCGACCGTTTCCTGTGCCGGGGAGCCGTCACGGGCGCCGAACCATTCGCGAGCCTGGACTCCCGTCGCCAGCGCCACCAGCAGCATGCCAGTGAGCGCCAACTTGGAAACCGGGGACGAGATCGAGGCGTAAGCCGCCATGGGGCACCAGAAGGAAAAGAGCGAGAACCGAACCGGGGGTCAACCTTGGGGTTAACCCGCAAATTCAAGCCCGCAAGTGTGCACCAGGGACGCGCAAATAGCAAGCACCTGCTCAATCTTTGAGCAGGTGAGAGGGAGAAGCGACGCTTTTGAAGTTAGCGTTCGCTGTCGATTCTCAGCTTATCGGTCGGCGTTGGCATCCGCGACCGTCAGCGCCGTCATGTTCACGATGCGGCGCACGGTGGCGCTGGGCGTCAGAATATGCACGGGTTTGGCCGCGCCGAGCAGCACAGGCCCGATCGCGATGTTGCCGCCGGCCGCCGTCTTCAGCAGGTTGTAGGAGATATTGGCGGCGTCGATGTTGGGGAACACCAGCAGGTTGGCATTGCCGGCCAGGGCGCTGTGCGGCATCACCGCGGCGCGCTGCTTGCCGTCGAGCGCCATGTCGCCGTGCATCTCGCCGTCGACTTCGAGCCAGGGCGCCTGGACCCGCAGCAGGTCCAGCGTCTGGCGCATCTTGACCGCGCTCGGCTGGTTGCTGCTGCCGAAGTTCGAATGCGACAGCAGCGCAGCCTTGGGCCTGAGGCCAAAGCGCATCATTTCCTCGGCCGCCATGGTCGTGATCTCGGTCAGTTCCTCGGGCGTCGGGTCGTAGTTGACATGCGTGTCGACCAGGAACACCTGGCGATCCGGTAGCAGCAGGCCGTTCATGCAGGCGTAGATCGGCACATCCTGCGGCGTGCTGGGGCAGCCGCCTGGGCGCCGCCCGATCACCTGGTCGATGTAGTGCAGGTGCAGCGCGGTGGTCCCCCAGGTGCCGCAGATCAGGCCGTCGACGTCGCCCTTGTGCAGCAGCATGGCGCCGATCAGGGTCAGGCGCCGCCGCATCTCGATCTTGGCGGTCTGCACCGTGGTGCCCTTGCGCTCTGTCATGCGGTGGTAGGTCTGCCAGAAATCGCGGTAGCGGTGGTCCTGCTCGACGTTGACGATGTCGTAGTCGAGTTCTTCCTTGAGCCGCAGGCCGAACTTCTCGATCCGCTGCGCGATGATCGCCGGACGCCCGATCAGGGTCGGCCGGGCAATGCCCTCGTCGACCACGATCTGGGCCGCACGCAGCACCCGCTCTTCCTCGCCCTCGCTGTAGGCGACCCGCTTCTTCGGCGCCCGCTTGGCGGCGTCGAAGATCGGCTTCATCATCGTGCCGGAGGTGTAGACGAAGGTCTGCAGCTTGTCGCGGTAGGCGTCGAGGTCGGTGATCGGGCGCAGCGCGACGCCGCTCTCGGCCGCGGCCTTGGCCACAGCGGGCGCGATCTTCATCATGAGCCGCGGGTCGAAAGGCTTCGGGATCAGGTATTCGGGGCCGAAGCTCAGCTTCTCGCCGACGTAGGCGGCCGCCACCCGCTCGCTCTGCTCGGCCTGCGCCAGGTCGGCGATGGCATGCACCGCCGCCACTTCCATCTCGTCGGTGATGGTCGTCGCGCCGCAGTCGAGCGCGCCGCGGAAGATGTAGGGGAAGCACAGGACGTTGTTGACCTGGTTCGGGTAGTCGGTGCGGCCGGTCGCCATGACGACGTCGGCGCGCACCGCATGCGCGTCTTCCGGCGAGATCTCGGGGCTCGGGTTGGCCAGCGCGAAGATCACCGGCTTGGCCGCCATCTTGGCGACCATCGCGGGCTTCAGCACGCCGCCGGCCGACAGGCCGAGGAAC
>NZ_JBFUIU010000071.1:0-20458 GCF_056401695.1 Variovorax sp. P4_D9 | reverse complement strand
GTGCGAGCGAAGCAGCCCACAAGCCGGCCCCGCTCCCAAAAGAAGGAATACTGGCAATCGGCTCCATGGCAGCGCCAGAGAGAATCAGGCTTTCGCCGATCGCGAAGACTAGGAATCCGGCAGCCATCAGGTCGCGTCCACGCCGGAAGTGATGAATGGTCAGCAACGCAGTCGCGACAACGAGGGCCACGCCATCGAGGCCCCAAGCCAGTCCGCGAAGCGATGCAGACGAGACGAACGTGCCAGTCAATCCGAGGACAGCACCTACGATGAGCCCAGTGGACGCAATGATTCGCAGAAGCATGTGGTTCATGGTGTCTACAAGTTTGGAGAGGGCGGTCGCTCTGCGCCTGATTGTTGATGCTCGGCGGGTTAGTGCACACCAGCTTCGTGGAAGCAATCCCGCAATTCGCCCGCGAGTGTTGTAAGTCAGTCGCGAACGTCGATTCCTGGCCTTGTTCTGACGGCGCGTTGGCCTTCCTTGCCATCAGGCCGCGAAGATGAACGTCCGGTTGTGGCCGGGACTGTGAGTTCGAGGTCGATCTCGATAGCGGTCTTTTGACGCGGTCGCTGAGTTGCCCAACGGCAGCTGTCAGGCGGTCCCGGCCAGGTCCGGTCAATCGCTCGAACGTCTGCTACGACCGGTCTCGCCCGTACACCGGCCGTTGGCCCTTTGGGGTGACGGAGGGAGGACCGAAGCGGTTCCTTTGCGAAGCCGGAGGTTTACGTCAGAACCAAGGGTTTACCAGTAATCCCTGCGGCATTTGTGGTCAGCCGCGTGGAGCGCTTGCCGCCCCTTTCGAGATCTCGTCTGCCAGCGTGCGCAGCAGGGGCTCAAAGGGTAGGCCGCATACCACCGCACGCAGACCAGCATCACCTCCAGCGGGTAACGCATCCGCTTGATCACCTTGCGCAGCGCTTCAATCACCGTCTTCGTCCCTGACATCATCCGACCTTCAGGGTACCAGCGCCGGCTTATCGCGACAGAACCCTGTCGTTCATGTGCGCTCGAACACCGCGGCGATTCCTTGGCCGCCACCGATGCACATCGTCGACAGCCCGTAGCGGCCCCCGCGCCAGCGCAGCTCGTGCAGCAGGGTGCACATCATGCGTACGCCGGTGGCGCCGATCGGATGGCCGAGCGAGATGCCCGAGCCGTTCACGTTGAGTCGTGCCTGGTCGTCCCAGTTCCAGCCCTTCAGCACGGCCAGTACCTGGCAGGCGAAGGCCTCGTTCAACTCGACCAGGTCCATGTCGTCGAGCGTCATCCCGATGCGCCCCAGCAGCTTCTTCACCGCGGGCACCGGACCGATGCCCATGTGCGAGGGTTCGCAGCCGGCGGCTGCCCAGCCGACGAAGCGGCCGATCGGCGCGAGCCCCAGGTGTGCGAGCTGGTCCTCGGCGACCACGAGGCATGCGGCGGCGGCGTCGTTCTGCTGGCTGGCGTTGCCCGCGGTCACCGTGCCGCCCTTGATCAGAGGCCCCAGCCTGGCCAGGATGTCCATCGAGGTGTCGGCGCGAAAGCCCTCGTCGCGGGCGAACCTCACGGGGTCTCCCTTGCGCTGCGGTACCGCCACCGGAACGATCTCTTCGGCGAAGCGGCCCGCCTCCCAAGCGTCGGCGGCGCGCTGGTGGCTCTGCACCGCGTAGGCATCGGCGGCCTTGCGTGAGATGCCGTGGTCGCGCGCGAGGTTCTCGGCCGTCTCGATCATTCCGGAGATGGGGCCGAAGCGCTCGGCCGGCTGCGAGCATTCTCGGCCGCGCTCGAGCCGGTCGTGCATGCGCACCGAGCCCGAGCGCGCGCCCCAGCGCATGTCGGTCGAGTAGTACTCGATGTTGCTCATGCTCTCCACGCCGCCGGCCAGCACTACGTCGGCCGCGCCGCTCTGAACCATCATTGCGGCCGTGGCGATCGCCTGCAGACCGCCGCCGCAACGGCGGTCGAGTTGCATGCCGGGCACTTCGACCGGCAGGCCGGCCTGCAGCGCCACCCAGCGTACGATGCAGGGCGTCTCGCTGTTGGCGTAGGACTGGGCGAATACCGCGTCGTCGATGCGCAGCGGATCGATGTCGCTGCGCCAGATCACCTCGCGCACCACGGTGGCGGCCAGTTCCTCGACCGGTACCGGCTGCAGGCTGCCGCCGAAGGTGCCGACGGGGGTGCGCAGCGGGTTGACGATGAAGGCTTGTCTCATGGTCGTTGTCCTGTTCGAGATGGAATGGAAGATGGAACCGGCTCAGCGCCGGGCGAGGCTTCGGTTGGCTTCGAAGCCTTCTTGTTCGAGGCGCGCGCGGTGCGACGGATGCGCGATGTCGAGCATCCGCCGCATGCGTGCGGCGAGCGGCAGTCCGCGCAGGTCGGCCACGCCGTATTCGGTGACGAAGACGCCAGCGTCGCAGCGAGGCGTGCTCACCGGCCCCGAGAGCGTGGCGACGATGCGGCTGTGCGCCCCGGCCGTCGAAGGCAGTGCCACCACGGGTACACCGCCGCGGCTGCGCTGGGCGCCCCGCAGGAAATCGACGGCACCGCCGACGGCGCCCACGTAGGAGCGGGCGGCGATCTCGGCGTTGACCTGGCCGGTCAGGTCAACCTCGACCGCGGAGTTGATCGCGACGAAGCGAGAGAGTGACGCGAGCACCTCGGGGTGGTGCGTGTACTCGGTGCCCCGCATCTGCAGCGCGGGGTTGTGGTGCGCGAAGCGATGCAGGCGTATGCTGCCCATCAGCACACCGGCGATGCTGGCACCGGGGTCGCGCCCCTTGCGCGCGTTGTTCACCACCCCGGCTTCCATCAGTCCCATGACGGCGTCGCCGACGGTGCCGGAGTGGACGCCCAGGTCGCGCCGGCCATGCAGCGCACCGAGGACCGCTTCCGGGATGGCGCCCAGTCCGCACTGCAGGGTTGCGCCGTCCTCCACCAGCGCGGCGACGTGCGCTGCAATGGCCAACTCCCTCTCGCCCACCGATGCCGAGGCTGCGGGCAGCGGCGGATACGACGCATCGACACGCACGTCTATCTCCTTGGGCTGAAGCAGGCGGTCACCGCAGGTCCATGGCATTTGCGCGTTGACTTCGGCGATCACCACGCGCGCCGTGTCCAGTGCGGCCAGCAGGTATTCGTGCGCCAGGCCGAGACTGTGGCGGCCCTGTGCGTCGGCGGGCGGTACCTGCAGCAGGAGAACGTCGATGCGTAGCGCGCCGCTGCGGATGAGCGCCGGCAGGTCGGAGTAGTGGCACGGCAGGATGTCGAGCGCGCCCGCATCGCCGAGACGGCGGTTGGTGCCGCTGCCGCAGTAGCCGACGAAGTCGATCGCATCCGCATGCGTGGCGTCGAGCAGGCCCGACAGACCGATGCCAAGGAAGGCGCGGCTGCGCGCGAAGTTGTGGCGCTGCGCCGCATAGGCGCGCACCAGCGTCACCGGCTCGGCGCTGGACTGGCCCCACATCAGCGTGTCGCCGGGGCGGATCCACCGGCCGAGGTCCAGCGCCGCCGGCGGCGGGAGCGCTGATGCGACGCCGGGCTGCGGGGCCTTCTCGCTCAGATCGGATCCCACGTGAAGACGTCTGCCGAGCGCTCCATCGGAACGAAGGCCGAACGCAGTGCCGGGATGCCGTGTTCGGCCAGGCTCTTCGCCGTCCATCCTTCCTGGCGATGGACGGAACGCACCGGGCGCGGCTGGCTCATGAGGAAGATCTCGTTGCTGCGCACGGTGAAAACCTGGGCGTTCACGGCCGCTGCTGCGTCGCTGAGCAGGTAGACGGCCAGCGGGGCGATCTTCGCGGGCGTCATCTGCTTGAACTTCTCCACGCGTGCGATCTGATCGGGCGTGTCGGTGGGGATCGAACTGGTCATCGCCGTCCAGGCGAACGGCGCGATGCAATTGGAGCGCACGTTGAACTTCTGCATGTCGAGCGCGATGCTCTTGGAGAGGGCGGTGATGCCCATCTTTGCGGCGTTGTAGTTGGCCTGGCCCAGGTTGCCGATGAGTCCCGAGGTCGAGGTCATGTGCACGAATGCGCCGCTGCCCTGTTCCTTGAAGTGATTGGCCGCGGCGCGGCTGATGTAGTAAGTGCCGTAGAGATGCACCTTGATTACGGCATCCCATTCGTCCGCGCCCATCTTGTGGAAGAAGCGGTCGCGCAGGATGCCCGCGTTGTTGATCACGCCGTCGATCCGGCCGAAGCGCTCGACCGCGGCATCGACGATGCGCTGTGCCGCGGCGGCCTCTGCCACGCTGCCCAGGCAGGCGAGCGCCTCGCCGCCCGCGTCGCGGATCTCTGCGACCACGCCGTGCGCCGCATCGCCCATGTCGTTGACCACCACTCGCGCGCCTTCGCGTGCCAGTCCGAGCGCGAGGTCGCGGCCGATGCCCGCACCCGCGCCGGTGACCAGCACCACCTTGTCCTGCACCATGCTGTCGCCTGTCTTGTTCGTCATGTCCGTGTCCTGTGTGAAATGGGTTGTGCCCTGGCGCCGCTCAGAAGGAGCGCGGCATGCCGAGCACATGCTCGGCCACGTAGCTCAGGATGAGGTTCGTGGAGATCGGGGCGACCTGGTAGAGACGCGTCTCTCTGAACTTGCGCTCCACGTCGTACTCGTTGGCAAAGCCGAACCCGCCATGGAACTGGATGCAGGCATTGGCCGCTTCCCAGCTGGCCTTTGCGGCCAAGTATTTGGCCATGTTGGCCTCCGCGCCGCAGGGCTGGTGCGCGTCGAACAGTGCGCACGCCTTCCAGCGCATCAGATTGGCCGCCTCGACCTCGATGTAGCTCTCGGCGATCGGGAACTGGACGCCCTGGTTCTGGCCAATCGGGCGGCCGAAGACCACGCGCTCGCTCACGTACTTGCTGACCTTATCGATGAACCAGTAGCCATCGCCGATGCACTCGGCCGCTATCAGCGTGCGTTCGGCGTTGAGCCCGTCGAGGATGTACTTGAAACCCTGACCTTCCTCTCCGATGAGATTGGCTTCCGGGATCTCGAGGTTCTCGAAGAACAGCTCGTTGGTCTCGTGATTGACCATGTTGGGGATCGGGCGCACTGTCAGCCCGCTTTTCTCGGCCTGGCGCAAGTCGACCATGAAGATCGACATGCCCTCGCTCTTCTTCTTCACTTCCGCCAGGGGCGTGGTGCGCGCGAGCAGAATCATCCAGTCGGAGTGCTGCACGCGGCTGATCCAGACCTTTTGCCCATTGATCACGTAGCGGTCGCCGTTCTTCACCGCGGTGGTCTTGATCTTGGTGGTGTCGGCGCCCGTGGTGGGCTCGGTCACGCCCATCGATTGCAGCCGCCATTCACCCGAAGCGATCTTGGGCAGGTACAGATCCTTCTGAGCGCGCGAGCCATGGCGCAGCAAGGTGTTCATGTTGTACATCTGGCCGTGGCAGGCGCCGGAGTTGCCTCCCGAGCGGTTGATCTCTTCCATGATCACCGAGGCTTCGGCCAAGCCGAGGCCCGAACCGCCGTACTCGGCGGGGATCAGCGCGGTCATCCAGCCGGCGCGCGTGAGCGCGTCGACGAAGGCCTCCGGGTAGGCGCGTTGCTCGTCGATCTTGCGGTGGTACTCGGCGGGAAATTCGGCGCAGAGGGCACGCACCGCGTCCCGGATGTCCTGATAGCTGTAGTCGGCGGGAAGTGTCATGGCGAAGAATGCAAGGTCGATGGATGTGAAGGATGCTGTTTCGTGGCGAGAGTCGCGCTCAGGTGCTGGCCGCCGCGGGCAGGGCGATCTCGGCGTCGCCCTGCAGCTTGACCTGCTGGTGCTGGTCGGCTGCCCACAGGGACAGGCGCGCAATGCGCTCGCCTGCGCGCTCCAGCACCTCGACCACCTGCGCCGTGCAGCGCAGACTGTCGCTGACGTGGGTGACGGCGACGAAGCGCACGCCGGAGCTTCGCAAGGCGTGCACGGGCGCCACGGCGGTGAGCGCATGGGCCAAGTAGGCCATCCCCAGCATGTCGTGCGCGAATACGTCGGGCATGTCTGCCGCGCGTGCGAAGTCGATGCGTGTGCCGCGCCGACGGCGAGCGCGTTGCAACCGAGCGTCTGGCGGACCACGAATTCCAGTGCGCCGTTCTTCTTGTCGTAGATGTCCTTGATCACGGGCTCGAAACGCAGCGCGTCGCCGACCAATGTGGGGGCATGGAATTCGAAGCGCTGCTCGACATGAAGCACGCGTGCGATGTCGATGTCCAGCAGGCGGCGCATGGCGGTCGGATCAGGGCCTTCCATCTCGAGGCAGAAGAGGTAGGTCAGCGGTATCGGGCAACCACGGAGGCCGCTCGCCTGCGCGGCCTCGGCATCCGAGAAGACGGGGTCCGGTTGGGAGGTCGCCAGCGCGAAGGCGCGCAGGCCTCGCGGGTCCGGGGTCACGGTGAAATTCGGGAGCGCGTGCCCGATGAACGACCGGTCAATCATGTCGTTGGCGCCTTGGGATTGCAGGTCTCATCTATTAATCTGACTGTTGTTTAGATTCTTGCATGGATGTCTGCGTGTCTTCAATCGATAAAACGTAGGGAAAACCTGAATTTGATCTTATTAACTGAGTGGCGTTAAGATTGAAGCGTCAGGAGCTTTGCTCTTAGGTACCTCTTTGATAGGAGCCAAAATGTTCGATAAAAAGCTCTCGCAGTTCGGCCCGGCGTGCATCCGCAGGCGCTTGTTCAAGGCCCTGGCCGCTGGTATTGCCTTGCCGCTTGTGCTGGGTGCTTCTGGCTCCGTGGGAGCGACCGCATTCCCGGAAAAGCCGATCAAGCTGGTCGTCCCGTACAACCCCGGAGGCATCACCGACAGCCTGGCACGCCGGCTGGCCGAATTGATGCGGCAGGACTTGCAGCAGCCGGTCATCGTCGAGAACAAGCCGGGGGCCAACACTGCGCTGGGTGCGCGCACCGTGGCTTCTGCCGCACCCGACGGGTACACCGTGCTCTTCGCGACGGGCGCTACCGCTGTGCTCAACCCGCTGCTGTATCCCAAGCTCTCCTACAATCCCGAAAAGGAGCTGCTCCCCGTAGCGCGTATAGCGATCACGCCAATGCTTATGGTGGTCGGCCCCAACTCGACGAACCGTACCCTGCGGGAGTTTGTCGCTGATGCCAAGGCGAATCCCGGTAAGCTCAACTACGCATCCACAGGCACCGGCAGCTCGTTGCATCTGGCAGTTGAACTGCTTCAGAGCGAGACTGGTATTTCCCTTGTGCACGTGCCTTTCAATGGCAGTGCGCCGGCGCAGTCGGCCCTGATGGGCGGCGACGTGCAGTTCTTCGCCGATGCGGCGGGTAGTTCGATGTCGCTGGTGCGGGGCGGCAAGCTGCGTGCCCTGGCGGTGACCGGCCGCGAGCGCCTTCCGGCCTTGCCGGAGGTTCCGACGGTGGCTGAAAGCGGCTATCCGAACGTCGAAGTCACGACCTGGTTCGGGCTGATGCTGCCGCGAAACGCACCCGCTGATGTTGCGAACCGGCTCAACGCCTCGGTGGCGCGTGCAATCGCCGACCGGAGCTTCCGCGAGCAATTCGAAGCGCTTGGTCTGGCCGTGCCTCCGGCCATGACACAGGCCGAGTTCGTTCAGTACATCGGCAAGGAGCGCGAGCGCTGGGCGCCTCTGATCCGAGCCAAGAACATCGTCCTCGAATAACCCTTTCTCCATCCTCACTGGAAGTCATCGAATGTTCGAAGCCAATCTCTTGCGTGGCAAACGTATCCTTGTTACCGGCGGAGGCTCTGGCCTTGGCCGCGAAATCGCCGAACGCTACCTTCAGCTTGGCGCAGAGGTCCATATCTGCGGGCGCCGCCGGTCGATGCTCGATACCGCTGCCGCGGAACTGACGGCGCGCTATGGCGGTGTGATACGTTCTCACGCGGTCGACATCCGGGAGGCCGATTCGGTCGACGCGATGATCGAGCGCATCTGGGCGGAACACGGCCCGCTTGACGGGCTGGTCAACAACGCCGCGGGCAACTTTGTCAGCCGTACGCAGGACGTATCGCCGCGTGGTTTCGACGCGGTGGCCAACATCGTGCTGCATGGCACCTACTACGTCACTCACCATGTGGGGCGGCGCTGGATCGCCAGCGGGCACAAGGGCTCGGTGATCTCCATCGTCGTGACTTGGGTGCGTACGGGCGCGCCCTTCGTCGTGCCCTCGGCCATGAGCAAGGCCGGCATCGACGTGATGACGAAGTCGCTCGCGATCGAGTGGGGGCGCTACGGCATCCGCCTGAATGCCATCGCGCCTGGCATCTTTCCGACTGAAGGCGCCAATAGCCGCCTCAGCCCGAAGGCGGCCTGGGAGGACAGCGTAGTGCGGAATCCGATGAACCGGCTGGGACGCATATCCGAGCTGCAGAACCTGGCAGTGTTCCTCATGGCCGATGGCGTCGAGTGGATCAACGGCGAGACCATCGCGATCGACGGCGCAGGCCATCGCCAGAACGGTGCCTCCTTCACTGAGTTGGCCGAGCTCGATGACGACGCCTGGCGCGAGATGCGCGAGGCCATCCGCAGCCAGGACCAGCGCGACAGATCGCTGCGCGCCGCGCCCGACGCCGCGCCTGCTTCTGGCACCGCCTCACAGCAAGGCTCCTCGACATGACTCATTCCCTGACGAAAGCCATGGCGACCGGTGTGGCTCTGGCGCTCGCCTTCGGCGCCGCCCCCGCGCTCGCCAGCACCTTCCCCGATCGGCCGATCAAGCTGGTCGTTCCCTACAGCCCGGGCGGCATCGCGGACAGCCTGGCGCGCCGCTTGGCCGAATCAATGCGCCACGATCTGCAGCAGCCTGTCATCGTGGAGAACAAGCCGGGAGCCAACACGGCGATCGGTGCCATCGCCGTGTCGACCGCACCGGCCGACGGCTATACGCTCCTTCTGGCGACGGCCGCCACCGTGGTGTTGAACCCGATGCTGGTTTCCAACCTGCGCTATCAGCCGACAAAGGACTTCACCGGCGTGGCCAACGTGGCGATCACGCCGCTGGTGCTTTCGGTCAACGCRTCGGGTCCGATCCAGAAGCTGGCAGACCTGCTGCGCCTTGCCAAGGCGGAGCCGGGCAAGGTCGCCTTCGCATCGACCGGCACGGGCGGCAGCACACACCTGGCGATCGAGATGCTGCAGTCGGAAGCCGGCATCTCGATGAACCACATTCCCTACAACGGCAGCGCACCAGCGCTGAATGCGGTGATGGCCGGTGATGTGCAGCTGTCGGTGGACGCGGTGGCCAGCGCCATGGCACTGGCCAAGGGCGACAAGCTCCGGCCGATCGCCGTGACCACGCACGAGCGGGTCGGCGTGCTTCCACACGTGCCGACGGTCGCAGAGAGCGGGCTGCCGAACTACAACGTTTCCACCTGGTACGGCATCGTGGCGCCCGCGGCGACACCGCCGGCGGTGATGCAGCGACTCAATCAGGCCATCGTCAAAGCAAGCTCGGAGAAGGCGTTTCGCGAGCAGTTCGAGGCGCTTGGACTGGTGATGGCGCCGCCGCTTAAGCCCGCGGAGTTCGACGCCTTCATCGGCCGCGAGCGCGCACTGTGGGGCCCTCTGATCAAGGCCAAGAACATTCACATCGACTAGGAACTCATGAAAATCGATCGCATCGTGGAGGAGGTGGTTGCGCTCGGGCGTGGCGCCGAGGCGGCCCTGGCGCTGGAGGATGGGCGCACGCTGTCTTATGCGGAGCTGTCGGGTCGCATAGACGCCGCTGCGCAAATATTGACTGACGCCGGGCTGGCGCCTGGCCAGCGAATGGTGTTGGTAGGCGAGAACAGCGAGGACATGGTCGTTGCCCTGCTGGCAGCGATCCGTGCCGGCGCATGGGCGGTACCGCTCAACTCCCGCATGTCGGCCGGGGAAGTGGACGCGATCTGCGCGCACTGCGAGCCGCGCCTGGTCTACTTCGCGGCGGAGGCCTCGGCCGATGCGCGAACTCACGCCGAGCGGCGGGGAGCGCACGGCACGCGGCAGGGCCTTCCCGRCGGCCGCCTGCAGATATTCGAAGGTGCGGGCACGGCAGCCGAGGCCAGCGATGACRGTGCACCGGACGATGTCGCCCTCATGATCTACACCTCGGGCAGCACCGGCATGCCCAAGGGGGTCATGCTGACGCATGCCAACCTCGACTTCGTCACGCGCGTGGCCAGGCAGCAGGAATTGCTGATGCCCGACGACGTCGTTTTTCACGCCTTGCCGATCTCGCATTCCTTCGGCCTGATCACCGTGTTGCTGTGCGGCCTGCGCGCGGGCGCTACGTTGCGCCTTATCGACCGCTTTTCGGCCGAGAAGTTGGGCAATGCCATTTCCGATGGCACCGTCACCGTGTTCCCGGGCGTGCCGGCGATGTACGCGCGGCTGCACGAGTGGGCCCAGCACAATGGCAGGACACTGACGCCGAACCGGATGCGCATGGCCTATATCGGCGGCTCGCTGATCGATGCTTCTCGCAAGGCGCAGTCCGAAGCCTTGCTCGGACTGCGTCTGCACCATGGCTACGGCCTCACGGAGTCGGCACCCTCCGCGACGCGCACTTTCGGCCACCCGCCGCCGAAGGACGTCACGGCGGGCTGGCCGATCCCCGGTGTGGAAGTGGTGCTCATGGACGCGAGCGGCGCGCAGGTCGGCCCCGGCGAGCGCGGCGAGGTCTGCATCCGTGGGCCCAACGTGATGCAAGGCTATTTCCGGGATCCCGAGCAGACGCGCGCGGCGATCGATGCGCAGGGCTGGCTGCACACGGGCGACGTCGGTCTCTTCGGGGCCGAGGGCGATCTCTCCATCGTGGGCCGTAGCAAGGAGATGATCATCCGTGGCGGCTTCAATGTGTACCCGGCCGAGGTCGAGAAGGCGATCGCCGAATTCCCCCACGTGGCGCAGTGCGCGGTTGTCGGGCGCAGCGTACCGGGCGATGAAGAAATCGTCGCCTACGTCGAGCCGGAGCAGGGCCACATCGTCGACCCTGCGCAACTGCGCGCATTCCTGCGCGAAAGGCTTGGGCCCTACAAGGTGCCGGCCGAAGTGCACGCGATGGCGCAGCTGCCGGCCACCAGTACTGGCAAGCTTCTGAAGGCGAAGCTGAAAGCACTGGCCAACGAAGCGCCGACGCGCGCGCGACCGTCGCTCGACAGTCTGTTGGCACCCCGCTCGGTCGCCGTCGTGGGCGCGTCCGACAACCCGAACAAGGTCGGTGGCCGCCCCATCAAGTACCTGAAGGAGCAGGGTTTCGCCGGTCGGATCTACCCGGTCAATCCTCGCGCCGACAGCGTGCAGGGCCTGCCTGCCTATGCAGCGCTCGATCGGCTGCCGGAAGTGCCGGACGCGGTGATCCTGTGCATTGGCGCTGAGCAGGCGGAACAGCAGTTGAGCGAATGCGTGCGTCTGGGCGTGCGGCATGCGCTGTTGTTCGCATCGGGGTATGCAGAGGTCGGCGCTGTGGGCAGGGCCCGCCAGGAGCGTCTGGCCGAGATCTGCCGCGCCGGTGGCCTCCGCCTGGTGGGGCCCAACAGCATCGGTGTCGCCAGTTTCGACACCGGCGCGGTGCTGTCCTTCGCCTCGATCTACACCGACCATGTTCCGCAGGATGGTCCGGTAGCGATCGTCTCGCAGAGCGGTGCGTTCGGCGTGGCGGCCTATGCCTTGCTGCGCGAAGCCGGCTGTGGCGTGCGCTGCGTGGCGGCCACCGGCAACGAGGCCGATGTAGACACGGCGGATCTGATCGACGCGCTGGTGCAGCGGGCCGGGGTGCGCCTGGTTCTTCTCTATCTGGAGAACGTGCCGGATCCCGTGCGCATGGCCGCGGCGCTCGACGCGGCCCGGCAGCGCGGCGTCGCGGTGCTTGCTGTGCGTTCGGGGCGTTCCGGCCACGGCGGCCGCTCTGCGGATCTGCACACCGGTTCCGCCGGTGCGGGCGGCGCTGATCTCGACGCCCTGTTCGACGCGCATGGCTGCCGCACATTTCCCGGCTTGATCGAGCTGGTGGCGAGCGTTCCGCTCTACCTTGCGCCGGCGCCCGCTCGTTCTTCTTCAGGCCATGCGCCGCGGCTGGCTCTGGTCAGCAACTCGGGCGCCTCCTGCGTGCTCGCAGCCGATGAGGCGGAGGCTCACGACCTGCCGCTCGCGCGTCTGTCAGCCGAGTCCGAACGGCAGTTGGCTGAGCTGCTGCCGGACTTCTCGCTGAACCGGAATCCTGTCGACCTGACGGCCATGCTCCTGACCAATCCCGCGCTACTGGGTGACGTGATGCAGGTCGTGCTGCGCGACGAAGCGGTGGACGCTGCCGCATTGGGCCTGCTGGCAGTGGGCGGGCCCAGCTACGACGTGCCACGCTTCGCGCGCGAGTGCCGGACCGCGATGGAAGCCGCGGCCAAGCCGCTGGTTGTCTACAGCCCGCATGCCCATGTGCGCGAAGCCTTCGCGCTCGGCAGCTTTGCCGTCTTCACGGGAGAAGCGCAGGCCATGGATGCGCTCCGGGGCTTCGCCGCGCACCGTGTCGGCCCGGTCCCGCGAGCGCTTTCCTCTGCCTCGTCGACCTTCTCTCCACCTTCACTTTCACTCGACCCGACTGAGCTGACCCATGCGTGATGCAGCTATTGTTTCCTATGCCCGTACCCCCATCGGCAAAGCCTTCCGGGGAACCCTCAATCTCACGCACGGTGGAACACTCGGCGCTCACGTGGTGCGCCACGCCGTCGCGCGTGCCGGCGTAGCCGCCGACGAAGTCGAGGATGTGATCCTTGGGTGCGCCTTTCCCGAGGGCGCCAATGGCTTCAACATCGGCCGCATCTCCGCCCTCGCGGCCGGGCTGCCGGAAAGTGTCCCGGGCATGACCGTCAACCGCTACTGCTCGTCCGGGCTTCAGAGCATCGCGATCGCCGCTCAGGCCGTCCGCGCCGGCGGGCTGCAGCTCGCGGTGGCCGGCGGGACCGAGTCGGTCAGTTGCGTGCGCGAACACACCAACAAATTCATGCGCGAGGAGCCCTGGCTCGCGGCTCATGCGCCGCAGGTCTACATGCCGATGCTCGACACGGCAGAAGTCGTGCAGCAGCGCTACGGCATCTCGCGCGAGCGCCAGGATGAGTACGCCGCCTTAAGTCAGCTGCGCTATGCTCAGGCGCAGGCGGAAGGCCAATTCGACGAAGAGATCGTGCCAGTCGTGACGACCACGCGCCGCCAGGACCGCGATGGCAGCACGCGGGAGGAAACCGCCGAACTCGCGAAGGACGAAGGTCCGCGCGCCGGCACGACCGCCGCGACGCTGGCGGGGTTGAAGCCGGTGCTTGAAGGTGGGACGGTGACGGCGGGCAATGCAAGCCAGCTGTCGGACGGCGCGGCCGCCTGCGTGGTGATGGATGCGGACCTGGCCGCCCGGCGCGGCCTGCCGACGCTGGGCTGGTTCCGCGGCTTCGCGGTCGCCGGCTGCGCGCCCGACCAAATGGGCATCGGTCCCGTCTCCGCTGTGCCGAAACTCCTCCAGCGGGCGGGACTGACGGTGGACGACATCGGTCTCTGGGAACTCAATGAGGCCTTTGCGGTGCAGGTGCTCTATTGCGCGGATCGGCTCGGGATTCCCCAGGATCGCTTGAACGTCAACGGCGGTGCCATCACGATCGGCCATCCCTTCGGCATGTCGGGCGCGCGCATGACCGGCCACGCGCTCCAGGAGGGGCGGCGCAGAGGTGTGAAGTACGTCGTGGTCACCATGTGCATCGGCGGCGGCATGGGCGCAGCGGGCTTGTTCGAGGTCGCGAAGGACTAGCGCCGTTGGGGACGGTGGTGGCACCGGTAACATACGGCCGACGATGACCGCCAAAACCAAGAAAAGCGCCTACCACCACGGCAATCTGCGCGAGGAACTGCTGGCCCAGGGCATGGCGATCGTCGAAGCGGAGGGCCTTGGTAGCCTCACCATGCGCGAGATCGCGAAACGCGTGGGCGTGACGCAGACGGCGCCGCTGCACCATTTCGAAACCAAGGCGGCGCTTTTGGCAGCGATCGCGGCCCAGGGCTTTCGAATGCTGTTCGACTACCGCATCGGTGCGCTGAAGGACAAGCGCACGCCCGGTGAGCGGCTGATGGCCGTGTTGATGGCCTATGTGGAATTCGCGCTGGCGCATCCAGCGCTGTACCAATTGATGCACGGCCCGGAGATCCCTGACAAGACGCTGTTTCCGGAACTCAACGACGCAGCGACACGCTCTTACAGCCTGCTGGAATCCGCAGTCGCGGACTATCTTCTCGAGAACGAGGGATCGATGGAGGGTAGCCGCGATGCAACGCTCGCGGCGTGGACGGTGTGCCAGGGGCTCGCGACCGTCCTCATCAATCCGCAGAACACACCGCGCTACGTACTGCGCAAGGATCCGCTGGGAGTTTCACGGCGGGTTTTCGAGATGTTTGTGAGAGCTATTGCATTGATGCGCAGCCCGAAGCCCGAGCTGGGGGTGCAAAGCAGCGCACTTGGAGCGGTCGACGCGGTCCCCGGGCCGAGAACTTAACCCAAGGTCGTTAAGGACGGGGTCCATTTGATTTCAGTGCAAAAAGTGACCGCTGTGCATTGGTGCGGGTTTCGCGGGGTCGACGCACGCAAGACCTTGTCGTTCACGCTCTGTTACCCCTCGCTTGCTACTCCAAAGCGCGTCGTTCGGAGGTCGATTTCAGCCACTGGCCCTTGTTTTGCCTGCGGTTTGCGACGGCAGGAGCTGCGCCGCATAGCGCTCGACAGGGAAGCGGAAGACGCCCCGCAGGTTGATGCCCTCGAGACGGGTCGGCGCGATGCGCCCGGTCAATTCTGGCGGCACGATCTGGCGCCGGTTGGCCCACCGGTCCAACACCGCCTGCATCTGCGCCGTGTTCCACGCCATCACGATGTTGGCCAACAGGCTCAGCGCGTCGGCCACGGCCTGCATCTCGTCGGCACGCCGGGCCTGCGCCGGCGCGACGCGGCCGGTATAGATCGCGCGCTTGAGCTGTCGCGGCAGGCACCGTCGTCATGATGGCCTGGCCGGTCGACGCTTTGAGTTCGACCAGGGCGGCGCCACCATCGGCCAAACGCCGTGGCCGCCGTGTCTGATCCTCAGACCGACCGCAGCGGTCGGCCTCGGCTGCGATCGCGATTGAACCCGCGCGATGATGGCCGACGAGTCTTGCTCTACACACAGTATCACGCGTCCGATCCCATCGCTTCATGCGGCAGCACCATCGTGAAAACCGTGGTTCCTGCCGCAGATTCAACTTGAATTTCCCMGCCATGTGCCTTGGCGATCTCCCTCACGATGAACAGACCGAGACCGAGGTTGGCGCGGTGGGCGATCTCGTCCAGCGGGCGACCCCTTCTCAGTGGTTCGAAAAGCGCGTGGAGGTCTTCCTTTGGTATTGGGACGCCGGAGTTCGATACTGACAACCGCACTTGGTCGACATTGCCGATCAGGGCGACATCGATCACCGTGCCCGGTGTGCCGTAGCGCGCGGCGTTGGTGACCAGATTGCCAACGGCCTCGCGCACGCGCGAACCGTCGAAGCTGCCAAGGGTTTCTCCCTCCGACCGGAAGCCGATCTCGACGTCGGGAAGGGCGGTGCGCAACAACTCGACTTCTTCGAAGCAGATCGTTGCGAGATCGACTGCGGAACGGTGAAGGCCCAGACCCAGTCCGAGCGAGGCGCGACTGAAGTCCAGCAGATCGTCCAGCAGGGTCTTCATGCGCTTTCCGCTCTGGATCAGCCGCACGGTGTGTTGGCTCAGAGGAGCCTCGGTGGTCATTTTCGAAAGTATTTCGGCCGTAAGGAGGATTGCATTGAGCGGACCGCGCAGATCATGCCCAAGGACCCCAAGGAAAACATGGCGCCACCGATCCATTTCGGCGGTGAAGTAGGAAACCGACTCCGCCACCGCCTGGTCAATGGCTTCGTTGAAGCGAACCAGGTCGTCCTGTGTCTCAGGGCCGCCCGCCTTGCCGCCTTCAAACCACAGCCGAAGCACGGAGGCACGCAAGGCCCGGTATTCAGCCACAAGTTGCTCTATGTCGAAGCCAGCCTTTGCGCGCAAGAGCGCGTGGGTCTGAGCGGCGGTTTCCGGCGCTCCATGGGGGCGGGCCTGCTTACCGAGCGATTTGGCAAGTTGCTCCTCCGCTGTTTGGGCCGAGCGCAGGTCCCGGGCCACGGCAGCGAGGATCATGGGCATGTGATCCCGCAGGGCCGCCGAATCCAGATGCGAAGCAGCGGGCAGCATGGTTGCGGCGACTGCCTCCGCGGCCGAGAGAATGGGCTCTACGTTGTCTTCGATGAAGTCCGCCAGACGCATGACAACCTTCCTTGGAGCTGTCCGTGACGGACGCCGACCCATCGTAGCGGTCAAGACGCGGATTTGGCGTCCGGCAACGCCGGATTGCTTGCCGGATTCTCCATTCTTCCGAAATTGAAGCTGGTCCTGGCCAGGAGTCCTGTTTTCGATGCCCAACCTCGCGGTCGGAGCTACGTCCGGCATCAACGCTACATTATGGGCGCGGATGCGGCCCAGACGGACGCCAAAACAGCGTCCGGTCGAGCAAAAAGCACCGTTCAAATCTGTGTCGGGGATCTTGATGCAACGCGAAGACACTACTCTGGCATTGCTGACCGGCGGGGGCGAGTTCTCTGGACTCATTCGAGCGCTCGACTGGAGCCACACAAGCGTCGGTCCTCTCGCCCGATGGCCCACGCATATGAAGGCGGCCACCGCCTTGATGCTGCGCTCGGTCGTTCCCATGGTCATGCTATGGAATCCGGACGGCGTGATGGTCTCCAAAACAGCATCTCGTAGCGTCGTAGGTGGGACTGCTGAACTAAGGTTCAGACGAGAACCTCAGAACTCTGTGTCCCTTTCTCCAAGGTCGACCGCCGACCTCTTGCCCTGACCAGAAACGGCCGGGGCTTTTCACTGGCGCAGCCCACGCAACTCCCGCTCGAGAGCCGCCGGGCTCGTAGGCGGCGGTCACTCTCAGCGCGCTAAAGGCGATGTCTTGCCAGCAGGGAGCGTCCGTCTTGCGTGATCTGCAGGACGACCGCGCGCCTCTGCTCGCCATGTGCGCTTCCCCCGGCGCGCGGAGGAATCGCCGCGATGACCAAGCAGGCACCCTTGAGAATTTCCAAGTCGGCGATCTCGCTATCATCGGTGACAGTCAATGGGAATTCGGCATGTTCGATCTTGCGCAGGAAGTCGAGCGGCATAGAAGTCTTTCAGGGACAGTGCGATTGTGAGGCCCCGTCTGGCTGCCCTCGTACTGCTTCGGGGGGATGGTCCCTTCGAACTGGTTGTACGAGATGGGGTGGTCCTCGGTCTGGACGGCCATCCGCTTGTCGGCAGTGTCGTAGCTCGGGCCCTTGGGCACGGCCCAGCTCAGCATCACGCCGTCCAGCTCGAGCCGGAAGTCGTAGTGAAGCCGGGTCGCCCAGTGCTTCTGAATCACAAACTGCAGGCCGTCCGCCGCGGACTCGCCGCCCTCGGCCGGCTCGGGCGTCACAGCGAAGTTGCGCTTCGCCTTGTACTTCGCAAGAGGGGTCGAAGACACCATGAGAGGAATATACGGGGCCGCGCCCCCGCGACGCGCGCGGGGGAGCAATTCATGTCACAGATCCCGTTGACGACCTCCGAGAGTCGCGCAGTAGGACGCGAAGAGAGCCCCGATCACCAGCGACAGGAACACCCAGAGCGATCCATAGGAGGCAGCCTTTCGAGCGGCGTCCGCTGCCGCCTTTGCCTTTGTCTTCGCCTCGTCCAGTGTCGTCTTGGCTCGAGTGAAAGTGTCGTTGACGCGCTTCTCGGCGTCCGGTTGGCTCAACCCCGTTCGTTGCGCAACGACCTGGGCCACGTATTTGCTGTCCTCTGGTGGGAGCGTGCCGGTGCGCAGGGCATTGGCAAAAATTCGGCCTACCTCTGCAGTAGAGGCGCTCTCTGTAGAGGCACCACCCGGCGCACCTGTCGCACCAGGAGCGGCGGCGGGGCTGGCTGCGCCAGGCTCCTTGCGGAATAGGGAATCCGTCAGGTAAGCCATCGGGCCGCCGCTTGCGTCATCTCCCGACCGCGTGGCAGCAGCCGCCCCGGCGGCTGCGGTTGCGGTAGCAGCCCCGCCTGCAACGGTGCTGGCAACGCCCATTCCGGCTTTGGCACCGGCGCTCACCGCCGAGCCAACCGCCGAAGCCACCAGTGCGAAGGTGACCAACGTGGCAACGGCCCAGGATAGAAAGCCGTGAGCCGTATCTCGGAAACGCGCTTCGTCGGTGTGAAGCCCGCTCCATTTCCTACGCAAGCGCCCAGCCAGGTATCCGCCAAGTCCTGACGCCGCGAGCTGGGTGAAGGTGATCCAGAAAATGCCCGCGATGCCAATCGTCTTCGCCTCGGCGCCTTCACCCTCCCAAGGGGAGCTCAGTCCCAGGCCCATCCCGGCGCCCAGCAGCATCATGACGAGGGTGAGCGCAGCAGCAGCTGCAGCTCCCGCGAACACCGCAGGCCAGGAGACCGCTGAGCGAGACGCACCTTCGGGTTCAATGGGCAGTTGCCGCCCGGCGCCCGCGGCAACCACCGCGGATTCTTGGGTGTAAGTGGCCATGTCGCTTCTCCTTCAGTTGATGGTGCGTGCAATAGACGTGTCGATCGCCAGCTTTCCTGTACGTGAGACACCTCGCCTCAAGTAGGTGACGACCCACCGGCTGCGAACCCTTGTGTGACGGCATGAGCGGACCTGAGGCCTCGGCAGGCTCCTACGCTGCCTCAGTGGGGTACGCAGGAACGTAGTCGACCGAAAGGAGACTTCCATGGCAGACAACAGCACCAGCGTGAAGCAACCAGCCGCGCCCATTGATCCAACGAAAGAGACCTCGAAGATCGAGCCCGGCGCGAAGGGCCGATCGGACCGAACGACGGCCCCAACGTGACGAAGGGCACAGAGCGAGGCGCACCGGGCGCCCCCCAACGCCGAGCAAGTCCTCAGAACCTTGAGAAGGAGACATCCATGCGAGACGACAAGTCGAACCGCGGCGCACAGGATCGCGCCCGCATCAACGTGAATGAGGACCATGAGATCCACTACTGGACCGAAGCCCTCGGGGTATCCGAGGAGAAGCTGCGAGAAGCTGTGGCGGCGGTCGGTGTCAGCGCCGACGCAGTGCGCCAGCATCTGGGGAAGCCTCAGAAGTAGGATGGCAGTCCCTTCGCCATCTTTCTGAGGAAACTCCCCCTACATGACCGACCACCTCCGCTCGATCGCCGCGACACTTCGTCGCTGAGCAACCGGACCAGGGCACGCCGCTGATGCTCGGTCATCCAACGGAATCCGAGCGCTTCGCAGGCGACCTGCTGGTGGTCGAAAGGGTGCTGCCACGGCCATACATGGCACGCAGCGAGGCGATCTCGGGGGCATCGATACCCAACTCGTTGCCCAAGTGCCGCCACAGTGCCGCTGGCACGACCCGCACAACTTCCAGCAGCCGGCCACTCATGCGCAGGATCCCGATGTGCAACGCCAGGCCCAGCTTGAGCGAGTCGCCGCGCCGTGACTGGATCAGGTCATGTTCGGCACGACTGAAGGTGAAGAATGCCTGCAACTCGAAGGCGCTGAGATCGTGCGGCAACTCGCGCATGCCCAGAAATGTCGTCTGCCAGCCTTGCATCGCGCGCCTCCGTTGGTGGGGCAGGCACGATACGCCCGGCGAAAGTGAACAGCAATCCCAAGCAAATCAAGGACTTGCGGACCGTCACCCGCGCCAGTACTGGCCTTGCGAAGCGTCACTCTGTGCACCGAAAACGAGTCGAGCAGGGCATGACAGGCTCCAAAACGCAGGGCCGCCAATGTACCGGCTCGGTCCCTGGCAGGGCGGGGCGCGTCTGGCACCTGCGCCATCAAACGGAAGCCCGCATGGCTGCTGGGCTGCGAGAAAAGCGCACTGATTTGCACGAAAAGTACGACAACCCCTGCCTGGGGCAGCTTGGGTGGCCATCAGAGGAGCAGTTTGACCTGGCCATCGGGGCTAAATGCGCGGATCACGCCCATATTGACGTTGCACGCCAAGATGATCGCGCAGTGTCACTCCTTGATATTCACGGTGGAACAGGCCGCGCTCTTGAAGAATCGGGACCACTTCGTCGACGAGTGACGGCAGCCCGTCCTCGAAGACATCCGGACACAACCAGAAGCCATCAACGGCATCGGCCTCGAACCACTTCTGCATGTGATCGGCAACCTCCACAGGCGAACCGGCGATCGTTGGATGGTAATCGATTACGCCGTGTGCCAAGACGTCGCGTAGGGACCAACCTTCGCCGGCAATCCGCAGCGCGTGGGTTGAACGAGGGTCGTGGGGTGAGGGCCTTGCAGCGGCGAGTTGATCTAGTGATAGCGGTGTATCGAGCTGCGCGGGACGAAGCACCAGTCCCAACATCGGCGAGTTGATCTAGTGATAGCGGTGTATCGAGCTGCGCGGGACGAAGCACCAGTCCCAACAT
>NZ_JBFUIU010000070.1:0-20549 GCF_056401695.1 Variovorax sp. P4_D9 | reverse complement strand
AGCCATGCCGCGTGCCTCATCGAGGAGGCCGTTTTGCCAGGTGCAGTTGGAGTAAGTCTGCGAGAGAATGCCTTGCGGATCGGGCAGATGCTCGGCGCATTGGATGATCAGGCTGCGCCCGGCCTGCCCCGCAAACTTCGGCAGCGTTTTCGAGTGCTGATAGGTATTGAAGACAAGGGCCGCATAGCCGACGCCCGCGGGGCCGTCATACATTCCCGGCACGTAGTCATAGCGGAAGCCATCGACGTGATACTCGTTCAGCCAGTAGCGGTTCAGCTCAGCAAAGAAATCTCGCGTGAACTGTTTGTTGTAGTCGGCACCGGGACGGCTGAAGAATTCGCCGGCGAAGAAGCCCATCATGGGATTCGGCTCACCGGAAGTTTCATAGACGACGTTGTAGCAAAATTCCGGATGCGCGTGCGCATAGACCGCATCGACGATCACGGCGATGCCCTTCGCGTGGCAGGCATCGACGACGCGTTTGAGTTTCTCGGGTCCGCCGAGCCGCTCGTCGGGTGAGTAAAAACTGAGCGGTGTATAACCCCACTCGGCGTCTTCCTTCACGTTGGTGATCGGCATCAGCTCGATCACATTCACACCCAGCTCACGCAGATAATCGAGCTGGTCGATCACACTCTCGAAGTCACGGTTGAACTCGCGGACGTTCAACTCATACACGACCATCTCGTCAACTTCCGGAGGACTGAATGCCGCATCGCTCCATGCAAAGGTCGGCGCGTTTTTCGTAAAGGCCGAAAGCGTGCCAATACCGGCGTCACGCGCGAACGGATCGGCGAACCAGAACGTCACGTCGCTTCCATTGGCACGCTGGAGTTGGTAGCGGTAGAGATACTTGCCGTCCTCGCCGAAATGGCTGGGCGGCGGAACAGCCACCAGCGGTACCATTGCTTCCCATAAATCGAGCGGCGAACCGTTCACCCAGTTCATCCAAAAGTCCATCGGCTCAATGCCACGAATGAATTGGTCGGCCTCATGAATGATGCGCACATGTAGGCGGTAGCCTTTGTCGAAGGTGATACCCGGCAGGTAAACGCCGAACTTCACTTGCCAGATGCCCGCCGCATCCTGAACTGGATGTGCGCCTACTTCATTCAGATTGATCATAGGTCAAAGTGAAATGACAACGGCGTAACGACGATGTTGCGGAAGAAAACGACGTCTTTGGTAAGGTGATTTTGCAATCCAATGAAGCCGCGCGTTGAAAGGTTGCCGGTGAAATTCGTGATGACCGGAGTTCCGTTCAGCGTCACGTTGTAAGTTTGGYCAAGCATCGTCAAGGCCATTGAAGACGTACCGCCCGATGACGTCGCGCGAGAAATCGGTCGATGGCGAAGTCCGAGATGTGGCCATAGGAATGCTCCTTGAGGCGGTGACCGCGGGCATGGCCACAGTGAACCGAATTCGGCAGCGCTTTCGTCGAGATAACGCTACGACTGTCGAACGGTCAAGCTCGCCGCGATGTGAAGAGCGTCGAGAGAATTCTCTTCGGCAACAGCGCCGTCCTGCAATAGGCTCTTTCGCATACACCACTCGTTCGCTGCAGTTCCTCCCCGTTTTTTGAGGACCCCGTCGCATGCGGGGTAGTGTCTGAGCGCGCTCAGGCCACTGGCCCGCCTGGCTGCAGGTACTCTGCCCCTCTCCCCTCCTTACAGAAATCACGGACCTTGAGCTGGCGAGTTCAGCGCTGCTTGATGGACCCGAATGCAAGTTGTCGAAGACCGTGACGCTAGAGCCCGACTCTTGCTCGATCCACGCGAGCAACGCCCGCGTACAGGAGGACGGCAGTCGCACCGAGGCCGGACCCAAGATGCTGTACGAGGGGCGTGCCGATCCGTCGGACTTTTCGAGATCGACAGCCATCGATCTCCAGATGCGCAGGCAGCTTTCGACGAACCCGAGTTGCGGTTGCTATGAACTGACTTGTCGGACAGGGGCATCGACGACCTTTATTCCAAGCCGTCACTTGTGTGTGTTGCCCCGTCGGTCGCGGATGACCGTCGTTGCAGGCGGCCTGTCTGGCGTCGATCCGCCTGGTGCCGCCCGCCGGCTTGGAGGGTTCCTGCTCCTTTTCCGTGCCGTAGTGTCGGTTGCTCTGTCGAAACCTTGCGTTTTTTCATTCCGCCGTGCGATAGTTTCGGCGCGAATTATAGGAAATCGCAGTTCAGTTTGTCTCCCTGGGCGCCTGCCGCGCTGCCACCGCGTTGCGCGCGCGTGCGGCCGCGGATGGCTGGCCGGAGTTGCTCGGCCAGGCCATTGACCGGACGGGCGACACCGCCATTCTGGTGTTCCTGGTGCTGGTCGGCTGCGCTGCGCTGGTTCTGTGCGTCTTCGCCCTCTGGCCGGTTTCTGTGGCAGTCATGCTCGGCATGGGCTTGCGCATCTGCCAGGAGCTCCTGCGAAAGGCGAGGTCATGACGACGCCAAGCCCAGCGCGCGCCCGGCGCGGACGCAAACACGTRCCCTCCWTCCAGGACGCMCCGGTCTCCACCATCCACCGGATCGCCGACCAGACCGAGTCCGTCGAGGACCGTGACGCGCGSCTCGCCCGCMGAGCCCAGCGCACCACCCTGTGGTCGGAGCCCGAGCTGGATCTGGGGCATCACGAACCCACGGCAAAACACCTGGCAAAGCGCCGGTTCACGATCAAGGCGGAGATCAACCAGGGATGCGTGGACTTCCGGGTGTCCGCCAAGAGCGATCCGGTCACCTTCGACGAGCTCGCCGCGGCCTGCGCCGAGCAGCTGCCGGGCGTCGTGCACGAGCGCCGCACCAAATGGCTCCAGTACACGTTCGMCCTCTGGTCGCACGCGGGCCAGTGCCTCTATTCGATCCCGATCGCAAGCATGCCGGAGCCTGCACCGGCAGCGCCCGCCGCACGCAAATCCCGCGGCCATCCGTCCGAGTTGGCGGCCCATCACCCGCGGGGATAGCCCGCCGGAAAGGAAGCCCCCAATGAAGAGATTCATCGCCSTCGTCGCCCTCAGCCCCTGGYTCGCCTACCACCTGCTGAGCCTCGTGACTAGGGCAGAGGCCGCCTGGTCTTTGGTGAGCGCAAGCCTGTGGGTCGGCACCCCCATCCTGGTAGTGGTCGCTGCATTGCGCGCCTACGACGAAGGCCTCAAGCGCGGATCGCGCCCCTCCACCGCGGTCGACACGGATCGCCCGCCCTACCAATCCACCCAACTGGGACAACTGAATTGAGCTCCGCTGCCGACCTCCTCKCCCGCCACTTCTTCGGGCATGCCTGCGCGGCTCCCTCGGCCTTYTCSTCGGAATCGCGTGCGAGCGARTCGATCTGCACGATCCGCAGCATGGACGGGCTGCCGCCAGCACGGCGCAAGCGTCCGGGCCTGCACCCCTTCGCGCCCTCGATTACCTTCAGCTCGTAGGCGCCGCGCTTGATCTTCAGCTCGGCCGGCGTGATGCCGTGCGCGCGCAGCGCGCCCTCGAAGGCTGCGATGACCCCGTCCATGTCGATGTAGACTCGCGGGAGGTCCGGGTAGGTCCGCACGCTCATTTCAGGCGGCCGTCAACGTCGAGCTGCGTTCGGCGCCGCGATGCCGGGCCGTCGCGCGGGGCAGTCGCAGCTTGCGCCCCAGCGCATCCTGCGCCAAGCTCAACGCACCCACGCCGACGTTGTCGCCCCCGGCCTTGCGCTCTTCGGAGGCGTTGCACGCCTTCGTCCAGATTGGGCTCGAGATCTTCGGGCTTACCAAGATCCCAGGCAGCAACCCCTACGCCGCGACGGAGAAGCTCCTCGGGATCGCGGAGCACTTTCCTGAGCTGCATGACCGCGTGATCATCTCGCCGGACAAGGGGTGCGTGGTCAAGCCGCGCGACTACCTGGTGGACGACCGTCCGGAGTGGGCGAACGCGGAGCAGTTTCCGGGCACTGTGGTGAAGTTCAAGGGCGACTGGCCTTCCGTCGTTGAGCAGATACGAATCGGAATGCGCATCCGCCAGGCCATGGCGGGCGCGGCAGACCTATCCCTGGTCCCGATCACCTCCGCGCCAGCATCAGCGCCAGTCGTAGCACAGACACGAGTGTCTCCGTTCAATCCGGCATGTGGATCGCCAACGACCTGCGCATCGGGCGGGTCCGGTACGTGCACGACGATGGCACTCTCGACATCGTTCTCTACCAGCGCGATGGCGTACGCATCGGCTGAGAATCGCCGTCGATGGGCGGCCCGCGCGGATTTGAGCCGTGCTGCAGCCCGGAAGGCTGGCGCGGAATCGAGACAAGTTCGCCATCCTGCAGGATCTGGTGACGCCGATCGACCGCAGCGCGGAGCGCTCGGCGGGCGCGGCTGTTCGGCTCTAAGGACAACCAATTGCCGGTACAGGTGTACGCCTTGCGATCGGCGCTACGACCCCAGCGCAGCACCCGACATCTTGATGCTATGCGGCTTGAAAGGACCGGTGCTGATGTCCAGCTCTCGTTTGCAAGCGGCGACTTCCCGCCCCTCGACTTTGAGTGAGATGCTGCCGACCGGGTTGCCCAGCGTCACGGCTGTCAACGAGCCGTCGTAGAACACAAAGTCCGCTGCCTGTACTCGCAACTGCAGGACTACGCTGAGCCGCAGCGTGCACCAGTCAACCCCGTCGATCGTCAGGACCAGGCGTGGCTCGAGATTGGCCTCCAGATCGTGTTGCCCCAGATGCGCGAGTTCGGGCTTCGGAGGGTTCCGGCTCTTGGCCACAGCCTCGCGAACCACCCTCACCTGGCCCCAACCGCGGGCCAGCAGTTCGAATGGATTGCCTGAAAAGGCCTCAACGAGCTTCTGCCGCAAATCGACTGAAGGCAACTCGCGCACCTTCTTCCCCATGACCTTTGCGTCCTCGAAGTCGATGTTCTCCACGCAGAACTTTGCCCTGTCGCGCAGCTCCTCCAACCCGACTTGGGCGGCTTCGAAGCCGAGCAGCTGGTAGATCGACCCGTTCTCTGTGAGCTCAGATGATTTCATGCATCACTCCCTCCTTGAGGTGTTGCCGGTCCGTGCACGGTCACCTGTGGATCGACGCGGACAACACGCCAGCCGGCAGCCGACGGCTGCGCACCCGTCGCAGACGTCTTTGAACGCGAGACCCGCACTGAAACCCCGGGTGCCTGGTCGGGCTTCAGGCGCCAAAGCACCACACTATCTTTTGCCACCGGGAGCTTCTGCTTCCTCTTCCCATCTTTTGGCGGCTTTGCAATCAGCAGGGCAACCACGAGGACTGCCAAGATCCCTGCAGCGTATAGCCACCATCGCTGGGCGAACTCTGCCGCGACATCCATCGCGGCTGGCACTCGCCGCGACGGAGGTGCGGTGCGCGGCGCCTCGGGGGGTGGTGCGCGGGTCCCCATGGTCATCAAGACCTGGGAATTGACTTTCACTGACGTGCCTGGTGGCGGGCTCTGCCCGAGAACGTACCGACGTTCATCACTGAGATCACTTCGAAGATCCGGGCTGAAAATTGGTCTGAGCGCCATTTCTTCTACAGCCCTCGTCGCCTCGGCCCGACTTTTGCCCTCAACGGGTGGCACCAGCACCATCGTGGTTGGTTCCGATTCCGGTGGTGGGACGGGTTCGGGCTGCGGCTCCTTTTCGGGGAGAACCTCGGGCGGTGGCTGCCCCGGCGTCTCCGGTGGCGGCGGGGCCAGGTCTGGACGACGTCCCTTGGGCGCGGCCTCCTTTAACGCGCGATTAAGCGCGTCAAAGATCTCTTGCTTTGCCTTCTCGACCTCCTGGTTGGGTGGCCGATCCTGGCGATTTGGCAGGGGATCTCCTCGCTGCGTCTGAGCTTCCGCCGGGGAAATCAGGGTCAGCACAAGGAGCCACGCTCGGGTGAGCCGGATACCTTGGGCTGCGACACTTCGGCGTTGCATGCTGGGTACCCCCGACAGCCACGAATCGCATTGCTCTTGCGAGAGCCCCTGGGCCCCGTCGCGCTCAGGCGATCCTCGGCCACAACGTCGGGTCTGTACATCAGCCAAAGGTGAAGGACGCTTCGAACGGATGGCCGATCGTCTGGAACAGGGACCAGGCAGTAACTCGGCAAGCGTGATCGACATTGAGGTCTCGCTTGATGGGCGATGGCAACGCTGCGGAGTCCGTTCCAGGCATACCAATGCACGCGAGCCCTTATCCTCGTGGCCTACCTATGTCCCGCACCATCGTCGTCTCTGCAGCTCGCAGCCTCCCCTGGCTACAAAACCCGCTCCAAGCTCACAAGGAGTGGCGCTCGACGCTGAGCTGGAAACGCGTCGACGGAGGTAGCGTCGCCGACGCCCCGCTCTACACCGAGCACAGCAACAAGCTCTACCAGTCGTTCTGGGGAAAGTTCTGCCGCTGGCTCGCCGCCCAGTCGCTGCGGCTCGACCAGGTCAAACAGGCTCACATCGAGGCATTCCTTGAATCGCTGCGCGGCCGCAAGAACGCGCCGGCCAGCGTCCGCACCATGCGGACCTACCTGGCTGAAATCAACCGCGTGTTCACGCACCTCCAGGCGATCGGCGTCCTGCGTACCAACCCGGCGGCGGTCGTCCTCGAGCACAAGCGCAGCAAGACCGAAACGCGCTTCGAGACCGATCCGCCGCTGCCGCCGGGCCCGACGTTCCTGGCCGCCTACCGAAAAGATGGCCGCCCGGATGTTCGCCGAGGAGCATGCCTTGCTCCGCCGCGGCTGGACACCGGCGCGGAACCTGGCGCTGCGCCTGCTAGTTGCCGAATGCGGCCTGAAGTTGTCCGAGGTCTGCAAGCTCATCCCAGGCAACGTGACCATCAAGGACGATGGCACCGTCGTGATCCGCTCACCCGGTCACCGCCAGGTTACCGCGCGAACCCTCCTCGGGAAGCGCCAGCTCGCGAACGCGCTGAAGCGCTGGATCGAGAAGCGCTCGGAGTTGCAGATCGTCCGGTCACGGCGTGTGATCGAGGAAGGTGCACGCGCATCGAATCGCCTCTTCCTTGGCCAGGCCGATGTCGCTCCCTCGGCGGACCTGATCGGTGGGGGCCTGGGCGCCGCGCGCAGCCCGATTGCGCCGGACCTGGCCGAGCGAGTGGTGACCAGCTGCGTGAAGCGGACCCTCGAAGAGCTGGGTCACCAGGCCGCGTTCCACGGGCCGCAGTTCGTGCGCAACGCTTACGCAGCGCGGCTGATCCTGGCCGGCATGAACGACGGCGACGTGTCGGACCAGCTGGGGATGAAGACGACGTTTACGGCGCGGGCGATCCGCGACAAGCTGAGCCTCGCTTGATCCCGGTCGCGACCGTCTGGACCGGAAGACCATGAACTCCCAGTTCTTTTTCCTTCTTCGAGACGACGAGTACCAACCTCGACCACACCGCCACCAATGCGGCACTGCTTGATGACTACTGCCGCATCCTGACGCCCAAGTCCCTCGCCCCGTAGCCCGCCAAACGTTCGCCGAGGAGGGGGTGCGCCACACGCGGTGCACCAGATCTCTCAATAGTCCAGCCACTCGAGCGGCGCGACCAGGCCCACGCCTTCGCGACCGCTCACCCGCGCGATCGTCTCCGTCAGGACCGTGATGTTGTTGTCGAATGACCCGTGCGTCGCCTGAATGCGATCGCCGTGCTTCGTGGCCAACACCTGCGGCTTCTCGATACGTTGAAACAGCGGCGTCTTGCCGTCAGTGCCCGACCATCCTTGTTGCCACGCCACCATCTCCTGCAGTTGTCCCTTGTGTGATGCGCACCTTGTTCTCGATATGGCGCGTCCAAAGCAGGTAGTTGGCGACACAGGCGAGGCCAAAGCCCCTGCAGGCCCCCTGATCCCCCTGATCGAGAACCAAGCCGGCCGCGACATAGGACGTGATGAACTTCTTGACGTCGCTTTCAAGCGGGTAGGCTGGCGGAAGAGACCTCAGTGGCGGACGATAGACGAGATCGCGCAGGTCCAGTCGATCCGGACGAGCGTCAAGGAGCCGTGCAGACGTGCTCGGTTTGGCGGCCATGAGTGCCTCCTCATCGGGGTTCTTGTTAGAGGACATGTCGCAGGCGATTCAGAGCTGGTAGCGCGGCGCAGGACTGGACCGCGACAGGTTGGGGCCGAGCGCCTTGCGTGCCGCGTCGAAGCGCTCCCAGTCGCCGATGTCCGGCAGCGAAGGGATGGTCACGAGCTCCTTGCGGTCGAAGCCGACCAGCGCCGCGTCGACCATCTCCTCGGCTCCCATCACGATGTCGTTCGGCAGATGCTCCACCGGAACGCCGGCGATGCTCCAAAAGTCGGTGCTGGTTGCGCCAGGCAGAACCGCCTGCACTTGGATCCCCTTGGGGCCCAGCTCGTGGTCCAGCGATTGCGTGAAGGCCAGCACGAAGGCCTTGCTGCCGCCGTAGGTGCCGTTGAGCAGGTCCGGCGCCACCGCCACGATCGAGGCGATGTTGATGATCGCGCCCGTTCCGCGGCGAGCCATGCCGACGGCGACCGCGCGTGTGAGCCGGGTCAGCGCCGTGACGTTGAGCTGGATCATATCCTCGAGGCGATCGGCGTCGGAGTCGATCAGCGCGCTCGTGGCGCCCACCCCCGCGTTGTTCACGAGCAGGCCGATGCGCTCGTCAGACTGCAGCCGCTTCTCGACGCGCAGCAGGTCGTCCTTGACCGTCAGGTCGGCTGGCAGCAGTTCGATGTGGCGCCCCGTGGCGGCGCGAAGATGCTCCGCAAGCGCCCTCAGTTTGGCGACGTCGCGCGCCACGAGGATCAGGTCATGGCCCCGTCTGGCGAGCCGGTCGGCGTAGATTGCGCCAATGCCGCTGGATGCGCCCGTCACCAGTGCGATGGGCTTGGCGTTGTCGGTCGGTTTCATCTGGATTCCTTCATGTCGGGTTGATTGACATGGTGAAGTTAGCGATCTATCCTCTGTCCTAAATGACAAACTTACCTCATTTCCGGACAAGATGAAGCGCGTCGGCCTCGTGGTCTTCCCCGGCTTCCAGATCCTCGACCTGGCGGCTGGGTCGGTGTTCGAGATGGCCAACCTCGAAGTGCCCGGTGGCGCCTACGAGATCGATGTCGTTTCCGAAAGCGGCGGTGCCGTGAAGAGCTCGCTCGGCGCGGCGGTCCAGACGATCGCTTTGGACCCGCACGCCTATCACACGCTGCTGGTCGCGGGGGCGACCGTGGTGCCGCTGCCATCGCCGAAGCTGTTGCGCCTGCTCGCGCGTGCGTTCGAGTCCACGCGGCGCATGGCGAGCATCTGCACGGGCGCGTTCGTGCTGGCCGAGGCCGGCCTGCTGAACGAGCGGCGCGTCACGACGCATTGGCACCTTGCGCGAGAGCTCCAGCGCCGCTTCCCATCCGTGCGCGTCGAAGAGGACCGCATCTTCGTGCGCGACGGCACGGTCTGGACCTCGGCCGGCATGACGGCATGCATCGACCTCGCGCTGGCGCTCGTCGAGGAGGACCTGGGCGCCGACGTCTCGCGCATGGCCGCGAAGAAGCTCGTGGTCCACCATCGCCGTGCCGGTGGCCAGTCCCAGTTCTCGATGCTGTCGGAACTCGAATCGCAGTCGAACCGCATCCARACCGCATTGACCTACGCCAAGAACCACCTGCACAAGGATTTGTCGGTGGAGACGCTGGCGCACGCGGCCCACATGAGCCCACGCAACTTCAGCCGCGAGTTCCGGCACGACACCGGCCAATCTCCGGCGCGGGCCGTCGAAAGGCTGCGCGCCGAAACGGCCCGCATCCTCGTCGAGGCCGACAAGCTGACCATCGAACGCATCGCGAGCAAGACCGGGTTCTCCGATCCCGAGCGCATGCGGCGGGCCTTCCTTCGGATCTTCGGCCAACCGCCGCAAGCCCTCAAGCGGGCCGYACGTGAGCGCCGCATGGCCGAGGCAGCGGCCGGTTGAATCGGCAACGATCCTCGGTGCCCGCGAGGACGCCGCGATTGTTGTCATTCGGCGAATGGCGTTTTGAGCAGCGAGCGCTTTTTCATTGCGGCGCCGATTCGTAGAGTGCTGCATGCCCCAAGCGCATCCCGAAGCGAACGCCCTTCATCGCATTGACCCTCGCCCTCCCTTGGAGAGCCTTCCGATTCCGCTCGGCACCGAGCACGAACTCACGCGCCAGCGCCTGGCCGCGGGATCGTTGATCGAGTCTCTGCGCGCCAACCTGCCGCCGGGCGTCAGGATCCGGAGCGACGCGGAAATAGACGAAACGCTCGAAGCCATCCTGCGCGACCATGACCCGGCCCAGGACCTCCACGTGTTCGGCTACGGCTCGCTGATGTGGAACCCGGCGATGGACGCGGCACACGCCAGCATCGCGCGTGTGCAAGGCTGGCACCGCAGCTTCTGCCTTCGCACCGTGCTCGGGCGCGGCTCGTCGCAGGAACCTGGCGCCATGCTCGGCCTGGACCGCGGCGGCGCATGCCGCGGGATGCTGTTTCGCATCGAGGCGGCCAAGGTGCCCACCGAACTGCGGCTGCTCTGGCGCCGGGAGATGTTCGCCGGCGCCTACGATGCCCGATGGGTGCCGGCCGCGAGCGGGGCCGGCACCCATCGGGCGCTCGCCTTCGTGGTCAATCGAAGGCACGAGCGCTACATCGGCGGCCATCCGATGCCGGACCTCGCGTGCCTGATCCGCACCGGTAAGGGGGCGCTCGGCAGCTCGCGCGCCTATTTCGATGCCACGGTCCAGACGCTCGAAAGACTGGGCATCCGCGATGTCGGCATGGAGCGGCTGCGCGCCGCGATCCTGCGCGTGGACCAGGAAACCGCCACGGCCTGAGGCTCAACCGAGCCGCAGTTCGTCGTGCCGCTCGAAGAGCGCGATGGTCCAGTCGATGAACACGCGGACCTTGGCGCTGAGGTAGCGGTTCGGCGCGTAGAGCACATGCACCGGGATCGTTGGCGTGCGCCAGCCTTCGAGCAAGGGCACGAGCTGCCCGGCCTTGATGGCTGCGCCCACCGCATAGCTGGGCGCCTGGATGATGCCGAGGTCCGCCAGGCCGGCTGCGACATAGGAGTTGGTGTCGTTGACGACGAGCTTGTGATCGAGCGCGACCTCGGTCTCGGACTTGCCGTCGGAGAAGCGGAACGCCAGCGCACGCGGGCTGCGCGCGGACAGCATCCCGACGCTCGGGCGCTCGCCAAGTTCCTCGGGCGTGATCGGCGTGCCGTGAATCTTCAGGAAGGCCGGCGTGGCGCAGGTGATGAACTGGAAGGCGCCGATCCGCCGCGCCACCATGAACTGCTCGCTGACCTCGCCGGCGCGGATCRCGCAGTCGACCCCTTCTGCCACGACGTCGGCGCGCCGGTTGCCGACGCCGAGTTCCACTTCGACGTCCGGATACTCCCGATAGAAATCAGCCAGCGCGGGAACGATGACCATCGTGCCGATGGCCGCCGGCGTTTCCACGCGTACCCTTCCCGAGGGCTTGCCCTGCGACAGCCGCGTGGACGACTCGATGTCGGCGAGATCGGCCAGCAGGCGCACGACGCGCTCGTAGTAGGTCGCGCCTTCGGGCGTGACGGTGACGGAGCGGGTGGTGCGATGCAGCAGGCGCACCTTCAGGGCCTCCTCGAGTCCCTGGATCAGCCGGGTCACCGTGGCGTTCGGCACGTCGAGCGTGTCTGCGGCCTTCGTGAAGGTGCCAGCCTCGACCACCCGGACGAAGGCGTTCATCGCGGCGATGCGGTCCATGGTGAGGCCTCCTCCGTTGGATGCGGAGGGCCATCATAGACCGCACCGGTTTCAGCGGCCGTTGAAGTCGAGGACCGGGCGGGGCTTGCCCGCCTTCAGGGCATCGACCGCCGATTTCAGGCCGCGCTGGACGTCGTCGGTCTCGAACAGCGGCATGGCGATGTCGAATATCGCGTCATCCGCCGACGACACGCCACCCACCGCCCAGGCGCGCAGCAAGGCTTTATGCGCGGCATAGGCACGCGTGGGGCCTTGCGAGACCTTGCGTGAGAACTCGCGCGTCTCATTCAGAAGATCGGCGTCCGCGATCACACGGTTGACCACGCCGAAGCGCTCCATCGTGGCGGCAGGCACCCGCTCCGAGGTCATCGCCCATTCGGAAGCCCGCGACCGCCCGGCACGTTCCGCGACGCGGTAGACGCCGCCCAGCACAGTCACGATGCCGAGCGACTGTTCCGGATGCCCGAAGGTCGCCGATTCACCCGCGAAGATCATGTCTGCACGAAGTGCCAGCTCGAGCCCCCCGCCGAAGCACAGGCCCTGCACCGCCGCAACGACGGGCATCGGCAGGCGCTCGAAGCGGTTGAAGACCGACAGGTATTGCTCGAAGCGGCTGCGGAGCTCGCGGATGCTGGCGCCCGGCCAGCTCATGATGTCGCCGCCGAACGAGAAGTTCTCGCCCTCGCTGCGCACGAGCACCGCGCGGGCATCGCTGCGTTCGATGGCCGTGACGGCCGCGGCCAGCTCGTCGATCATCTGGTCGTCGATGCGGTTCTGGGGCGGTCGGTCGAGCACGATGATGGCAACGCTTTCGTCGAAGCCGACAGTCAGGTGGGGCATGGTTGGGTCCTTTGTTGGGTGAAAAGGGAGACCTAGCTCAGGTGCTGCCTGAACCATTCGACGGCGGCCGCGCTGGAGGCCTTGAAGCCGCCGAGATACGGGTCGAAGTGGCCGCCTTCGATCGTCACGAGGCGCTTGGGCTGCAAGGCGCGCTCGTAGGCGGCGAGCTCGAGATCGGTCAGCGTGATCGTGTCGTGCGTCGCTACCACCATCAGCAAGGGCGTCGGCGAGACTCTCGCGATCCAGTGGCCGGGCTCGTACATCCGCGCGGCGCGCGTGGACCGCACCGTCACGCTGTTTTCCCAGGCGCCTTCGGGCACCGGCTTCAGGTAGAAGTCGATCGCGTCCCTGGCGCGGTAGGAGGCGGGAACGGCCGGGTCTGAGCTCACGATGGCCTGGTGGCGCGGCGGCTCGCCGCGCAGCTGCGCGCGGTCGTCGTCGGCGAACATCTCCTCGATGAGGTGGACGTTCTCCGGCGCAATCCGGCGCAGGCCCTGCTCGAAGCCGCTGATGGTCGGCACCTGCGCGACGACGCAGCGCAGGCGGCGCTCGGTCGCACCGAGCACGATCGCGTGGCCGCCCGCGTAGCTCGTGCCCCAGAGTCCGATGCGCTGGGGATCCACCCCACCGAGGCTCTCGAGATAACTGATGGCGCGTCGCCAGTCGGCGATCTGCCGCCACGGATCCACGTCCTGGCGCGGCAGGCCTTCGCTCGCGCCGAAGCCGCGGTGGTCATGCAGCAGCACCACGAAGCCCGCTTCGGCGAAGGCTCTCGCGAAGGGCTCGATGCCGTGCTCCTTCACGCCGGCATAGCCGTGGGCCATCGTGATCGCCGGCCGCCGGCCTTCGCCGGGCGGCACGAAGAGCCAGCCGCGCAGCTTGACGCCGCCGTCGGCTTCGAATTCCACATCCGTACGTTTCACCATTTCATTTCTCCTGAATCAATCGACGCGTCGAGCGGCGCCGAGGAAGTGGCTGGCGTCCACCCTGCCCTGCAGGCGCCGGCCGAGTTCGGCCGAGAACTTCAAGGCGCTGCCGAGCGGCCTGTGATGGATGGCGGCGCGAATGATTTTTCCCTCGTCGTTGCGGATGAGGATCGTGACGCCCGAGAGCTTCTCGCCCCCGAAAGCCTGGGCTTCCCATTCAAGGTAGGTGCGCGCGCCGCTGGTGCTTTGCTGCGTGAAGGCCAGCGCCTCATAGATCGTGCTGGCCGCGCCCATGACGGTCTTGACCTGTTCTGCGCCGACGACGGGGCTCGTCATAACACTGGCCTCGAGCACGATGTCGCTCGCGAAGGCCTCGGCGAAGGCGGTGGACGACTTCTGCTCGAACGCACGGGTCCAGCCTTGCGCGGCCGCGGCGCCCGGCGCGGCGTCAGCCGCCGCGAGGAATTCGGCGAGCACCGCGGCGAAGACCCTCGGCTGTTCGACATGCGGCCAGTGGCCTGCGTCGGCGACGGACGCCACGGCAGGCTGCCCGAAGCGGGGCAGCACCGCCTTCGAGACCACTTCGGCGGTCACGAAGGGATCGTGCTCGCCGCGCACGACCAGCACCGGGCCACGGTGCCGGCTGGGTTGCGCCCCCGCTGCATGGCCCCGGTTCCAGAGGTCGGCGAAYATGCCGACCGAAGCGGCGTTGACCGGGTCGCCGAGCCGGCCCAGCTTCTCGAGCTTCTCGTCGTCCAGGTGCGCGCCGAGCTGGCGCCGCAGGCCGCGCTGGGCATCGGGTTGCCCACCCAGCGCATGGAAGGGCTTCATGGCCTCGTCGGGCAGGCCAGTGCCCGATAGCGGCACCGGGGTCAGCAGCACCAGGGCGCGCACCTGCGCCTCGAGCAGGCTGGCGGCCAGTTCGGCAACCTGCGCGCCCATGCTGTGGCCGACCAGCACCACCGGGCGGGCGAGCAGGCGGACCTGCTTCGCCAGGTCGTCGGCGAAACCGTCGAGGCTGTACGGGCCCTGCTCGGCCACCCGCGCGCCCATGCCCGGAAGGTCGACGCACAGCGCATCGGCCGCGCGCTCGCCGAGTTCGGCGACCACGTCGTCCCAGGCGGCAGCGCCGTCGAGGAATCCGTGGACAAAGACAAGCGTTGGAGCCGCTGCGTGGGCGTGGGGTGTCGATGGATTGTTCGCGGTCATTCAGATTTCCTGTGATGTGTTCGGGGGTCAGCGCGTCGCGCCGGAGGCGGACCATTCCTTGCTGTCGATCGGCGAGTAACCGTCCGCAAGGCCGTCGAGCCGGCCGGCGCGCTGCCCGCGCAGTGAAGACAGCAGCTGTTCATCCAGCGGCGTCGTGAAGGCGTTGTGCACGAGCGTGTACTCGGCCGCGAGGCGGCCCACGGCCTGCAGCGCGCCGGTGTCAATGCGTCCTCCCGGCAGATAGACGTCGTCGCGGATGTGGAAGCGCAGCACTTCGCCGAAGACCACGTGGTCCCCGAGCTCGCCCATCGGAATGAGCCGTTCGAGCCGGCACTCGAGCGCGATCGGTGCGCCCTTGACCCGCGGAGGCCGCACCGCGACCGACGCTTCCTTCTCCAGCTCGATCGCGGCGAACTCGTCGATCTCGGATGCGAACTCGAAGGCCGATCGGTGCATGGCGTGCGCCTGCGGCAGCGTGACCATGTTGACCACGAATTCGCCGGTCTCGCGAATGTTGATGAAGGTGTCCTTCAAGGTCACGCCGTCGGAGCGCGGCTGGAGCGACAGCGAAACGATCGGCGGCTTGCGGCCGACGGCGGTGAAGAACGAGATCGGCGCGAGGTTTGCAATGCCCGCGCGGGATTGCGTGCTGACCCAACCGATCGCGCGGGGCAGGATGGAGCCGATCAGCAGCTTGTAGGCCGAGGTCGGGTTGAGGGTCGATGAGTCGATGATCATGGTGGGCTTCCCGGTTGAAGATGTGTGATGCCTCAGGCGACCCGCCGGGCCACCATCAGCTTGGCAGTCAGGATCTGGACGACGTCGCCGCGCTGATTGGCTGTCGTGGAGCGCATCACCGCGATGCCGCGGTCCGGTCGCGAGCGCGACGGGAGCAACTCCACCACCTCGCTATCCACGTGCAGGATGTCGCCGGGGCGGGCGGGCGCCTTCCATTCGATCTCTCCGCCGGCGCCCAAGATGCCGTTGGCCAGCTTCGGACCGCCGGTCACGAGCAGGCGCATCGTGATGGCCGCGGTTTGCCAGCCGCTCGCCGCAAGTCCGCCGAAAAGGGTCTGGCGGGCGGCCGCGTCGTCGAGGTGGAACGGCTGGGGATCGAACTCGCCGGCGAAGCGCTTGATGTCATCGGCGCGCAGTTCGTGCTTGCCGCAGTCGAATCGGTCGCCGATGCTGAGGTCGTCGAAGAAGAGGAGTTGCTGGCCCATGCGCCGTCCTTTGCAGATGAAGTTGCGGGCCGGTCGACGAGCGGGATGGCTGATCGATCGGACAGGGCAACTCTAGGAAGATCGCGGTTTGTCGGTAAGGCGATGCGGTGCAATACGCTTTTTCAGCGGCGTCAATAACCACATGGTCGGGGAGCGAGGCGATTGTTTCGGAAGTTGCAATGCCGCATTGATCCGATTCGCCTTTTTCAGCGCGGGACCGAGGACTAGATTGGAGACATGCCAACCCCTCGGAGGTCGCCATCATGTCCCACCTCAGTCATATCGAGTCCAGCGCTCGGTTCGAGATCCGGTTCCGATCGCTGTTTCGTTCGGGTCGCGGCTATGCGTTCCCGTGCGATCCCGTCGGCCATGTGGATTTCGATGCACTGTCCGAACGCGGACGCTGCAACTACCTGTTCGCGCAGGCGATGGTCGGTCGCGAGTTCGCGACGCCCAGCGTCGACGTTGTCTGAGCGCATCGGGAGATGGTCATGAACCCCTCATCGGCGGCGACCCATTCCACCCTTGCGCCCGCATTCGCGATCGGGGCCATAGAAGCGCGGCAGCACACTGCTGAAGCCAAGGACGGCACGCCGATCCATGTG
This sequence comes from Variovorax sp. P4_D9, assembly GCF_056401695.1. Classification (NCBI taxonomy): domain Bacteria; kingdom Pseudomonadati; phylum Pseudomonadota; class Betaproteobacteria; order Burkholderiales; family Comamonadaceae; genus Variovorax; species Variovorax sp. P4_D9. Next base: position 4,068 of record NZ_JBFUIU010000070.1, on the reverse strand, counting down.
CGCCCGATCGAGCCCGGCGACTTCGAGCGAGAGCGCGAGTTTGTCGAAGGGCTGTCGCCGCGCACTGCCTATCAGCGACTGATGTCGGCGAGAAAGCCGTCGATCGAGGAACTGCAGCGCTGGACGCGCATCGATCGGTCACGCGAAGGGGCCGTGGTCGCGACCGTCACCATCGACGGCCGGGAGCGGCAGGTGGGCGTCGCACGCTACGTCATGGAGGGCGCCGATGGCGAGGCCGAGTTCGCCATCGTCATCAGCGACGCCTGGCAAGGAAAGGGGCTCGGCGCGCAGCTGCTGTCAGCGCTGATCGATCTCGCGAGGCAGTCCGGCATCAGGCGCTTGTTCGGGAGCACCCTGTCGGACAACAGGGGGATGCTGGAACTTGCCCGCGGCTTCGGATTCAGGCTGTCCAAGGAGCTTGGCGCGGCGATCATCACGGACCTGAGCTTGACGCTGCAACCCGAGATCTAGGTCGTTCCGTCAATAGAATGCAGCGGCGTTCTTCTGACGTCGCACTTCGGCTGATGAGTTGCGGGAACGCCCGGTTTGACCGCGAGGGTGGAATTCGCGGCCGAGCCAAGCAGCAGTCATTCGGCTTGGTCGCCCCGTCGGCCAACGTGCCCGCGAATCAAGCTGTCGTTCCACGAAGCGCGCATACCGGGAGATTGAATTCGGTGATTCGCACTGCGCTGCTGCAGGTTTCAAAGACACCTATCTATGGTGGAAGATGACCCGGCGGCAGCCCGCGCACCTCCCTATTTCAGCTTGGCATCCTCTTGTTTGGCTTCGGCCATTGCCTCTGGCTCCAGTTCCTCCGCGTAGCGGTTGAGCCGCACGAACAGCCCCCATCCGGCCAGGATCACCCCGACGGAGCAGAGCGTTGCCGCAGCGAAGAGTAGAAGCTGGGGCTCCTCTCGCGCCTTGAAAATGGCGACCAGCGCTTCGACCGCGACAGCCACGACGATGACGACCATGAATCGTGACAGGAACCTGCGCACGCGAGTGGGTGCGCTGATGTGGGCGTCGCGGATGACTTCTTCTTCGGCGATGGTCTGGGAGATCTGCAAGGCGACGACGGCGGCCGCCAGCAGCCCCATGGCCTCGACGACGGCTTCCGCGGACGGCGCGTCCAGGTTGGTTCCGAATACTGTCCAGACCGCGCGAGTCGAAATGGCGATCAGCAAGAGCGCCATGATGCCGAACAGCGCGGCCATGAACGCATGGATGGCCGAATAGAGGCGGAGGATGAGCTTCATGAGAAGCGCGATCCTGGCTCGCTTCACGAAGGCAGCGTGTACGTTGCCACCGCTTCTTCTTGTCGGGGATCCGTCTATGACGACAGATCAGGGACGACCGGCAGAGCGCCCCTTGTCATCGTCTATCGTGCCAGCCACCGTGGCCCGGTCACTGGGGCGTGTCTCGCTGAGCCTCGGCGCGTACCTGAGCCGCGTTGGGCATGGTCGACAARACCTTGCTGTTCACGCGCGATCCGCTGGTCACGTTCTGATCAGGCGCCGTGGCAGCCGCCTCCGCCTGGGCGCGGATTGCCGAGGGGTCAGCGGTCGAGGTGAAGGGCTCGGCTCCCCGGGAACCTCGCGTGACGTTCTGGTTGGGTGCGTGCGCGGCTTCGATGGCCTGCTGCTGGACCTTCGTGGGGTCGGCCGCGGACGTGAACGGCTCAGCACCGCGCGATCCGCGCGTGACGTTCTGATTGGACGCGTGGGCGGCAGCGATCGCCTCCGCCTGCACCTCGGCGCGGCTTCTGCCAGCCGGCGCCTGAGCATGCGCGGCGCTTGCAAGCATCCACGAAATGGCCGTGGTCGTGATGATCCTAAAGATGGGTGAAACGTTCATGTGATTCCTTCTGGGTATCTGAGCGGCTCGATGCGCCGGCTTCAACCCAAGACTATTTGCGGTGCATTGCGGGGCGATGACGCCAGGAATGCCCCCTCGGTCATCGGGTTATTCAGCGCAACTGTCGTCCGGATCGGCGGATCAGCGAGCCTCGCCGCCACTTTGGGTTACCTCACACACGACCGATTGCCAGCGCCGATCGCTTATCCTGCCGCCACCCGCAGCAAGAGGCTGACGACCGGCATCAGTCTGTAAGGCCCGTTTGGCTGGAGATCAACACAGCATGGATACCAACTCGCAGGTCGCCCGGCTCGACCACGACCAATGGCAGGTGCGAATTTTCATGACATGGGACGAGGTTCTGCACTCCCTCGCCGGGCGTGCCGATCAGCAGTCTTCGAGGTGTCGAATCGCCCTGCCCAGGGGACTGCGGGACCCGGCAGAAGCGATAGCGTCACTGCGGGATCGAGCGCGTGAATTCATCGCGGATTGGCATCGGCGTGACCACCACGCACACTCCGAATTCAGCGAGTTGTAGGGCGCCTTCCGACTGAGGCGATAGGCGACGCTCACCCCGGGCTGCTGGCGAGACGCAGCCAGGTTGGAAATTGACGATCAAATTCTTGTGGGGTGATCTCCGCGAGGTGCTCGCATGCCGTATTGGGAAGCGCCACGCTCATTTCCTCGTGCCAAAGCACGATGCCAAGAAATCGAAGGACCAAGACGCGTTCCTCACGCGGAACGGGAAACTCCGACACATGATGCGGCAAGCGCAGCATCGAAACGCGTCGCCGCACCTCGATGACGATCCACCCCGAGCGCCTGGCTCGGATGCACACCGCCCTGCCCAACCAGATCTGGAGGCGCAGCTCCCACGCCACAAGGAGCAGTAGGATCAGCGATACGGCCAACATGCAAAATCCGACCTAAGTAGTTATTGCGTAAGGAAATATCGTCAGAGAAAACTTGAATGTAAGATTAGGCTTCGCTGAATCGCAGCGCAATACACCGAACGCCCTATCGCGTCAACTTGATCACGAAATCCGACATTCTGTGGCCCCCGAGCAACTCTGCGCCCGGTAGCCCCAGGGGCCGGCAAGATTTCCATGGCAATCAGACGGCGCACGGTCAGTGCAATACCCATCAGGTCGGCGTGCGGGGCACAGACAAGACCATGAAGAAGACCACGAAGCCGTTGTTCGCAATCTGAAGGGCGATGTCTGTCGCGTCGACGGCTCTTGCCGATTGAAGCGATGGTGCAGTTTGAAGACGGCGAGATTCGCCAAGTCCACATCGGGCCAAGGAATCACCGCCGGAGAGAGCCCAACTGGCACCGCCACGAACTTGCGGCTGTTCGTGATGATTCGTTAGATGTCGACGTCCATACGGTTACGGGGCTTGCCGAATAATCTAGTGTAGTGCGCTCGAAATAATAGAACTTAAAGTATACTGCGCTTACTTTGCGGAGGTTTGARCCATGCGCGTTGCCCGGAAGATCGAACTGGACGCTGTTGCCGAACGGGAGTTGACTGCGCTCGCCCGGCGCGGCCGCGTTGAGGCCCGCGTGCAGCAGCGAGCCAGGATCGTGCTGTTGGCCGCGAAGGATTGGCAGAACAAGGACATCGCTGCCGAGGTCGATCTGGATCGGCGCCAGGTGGCCTTGTGGCGCCAGCGCTTCCTGGACGGCGGGGTGGAGGCCCTGATGCACGATGCGCCGCGCCCCGGGCGTACTCCCAGCGTGACCGCCGAGCTTGAGTCGAGCATCGTGGACAGGACGCTTCACGAAAAGCCCATCGCCGCCACGCACTGGAGCACGCGCACGCTGGCCGCGCAGCTCGGGGTGGGGCCGACAACGATTCGCCGGGTCTGGCAGCGCAACGGCCTGAAGCCGCATCGGCAGAGCAGCTTCAAGCTCTCGCGCGACCCGCGCTTCGAGGACAAGYTGCTGGACGTCGTGGGGCTGTACCTGAACCCACCCGAGCGCGCCCTGGTGCTCAGCTGCGACGAAAAAAGTCAAATYCAGGCGCTCAACCGCACCCAGCCGGGCTTGCCGATGAAGAAAGGCCGCGCCGGCACCGTCACTCACGACTACAAGCGCCATGGCACGACCACGCTGTTCGCGGCGTTGAACACCCTGGACGGCACCGTGATCTCGATGTGTCAGCAGCAACACCGCCACGTCGAGTGGCTGCAGTTCCTGCGCCTGATCCAACG